>JAISRD010000030.1 GCA_031273835.1 Treponema sp.
TTCCCAGGGCGAGCAGGATTCCCGGTTCTACGGGGCCTTTGCCATGGTTCCCTGTCTTGAACCGAGGAACCAGCAGGAAGCCTACGACATGGCCGGGGAAGCCTTTGAGCTTTCCGAGCAATTTCATGTGCCGGTGCTGATCCGCATGGTAACCAGGCTTTCCCATGCCCGGTCTTCGATAAAGCGGGGTCCGCAAAAACAGCAAAAGGGCCGCGCCAAAACGGATAACAAGGCCGGGTGGATGCTCCTCCCGGCCTTTGCCCGGCGGAATTACGCGGCCCTTATCGAAAAGCAGAAAGCCCTGGAAGCATGGTCCGAAGAACACGCGGTAAAAAACCTGGAACTGTCCGTGGGGGCCGGGCCGGAGGGCGGTTCTTTCGCGCTTATCACCGCGGGCCTGGGGGGGAATTACTACGAAGAAAACCTTCCCGATCTTATTGTCCGCCTCGGCTTTGCCCCCCCCCGGCTTCACATAGAAAGCTATCCCCTGCCGCTTGAATCGATACGCAGGCTCTGCGGGGCTGTACCTGGCGGGACCGCGCCCGGCGAAGCCCTCTTGAAGGGAAGGGCCGGGGAGATCCTCGTAATAGAAGAGGGCCAGCCGTTCATCGAAGAGCGGCTCCGGGGCATACTCCCCCAGGGGGTACGGATCCGGGGCAGGCTGGGGCCGGACCCGGCGCTCCCCCGTACCGGGGAACTTGACCCCGACAGCGTCCGCGCCGCCTTGGGACTTCCCCCGGCCAAAAGCATACTCGACACCCTCAAAAGGCCCCTCCCCGGTCTGCCCGGCAGGCCGCCGCAGCTTTGCGTCGGCTGTCCCCACGCGGACAGCTACGAGGCGATTAAGCGGGCCGCGGCGGAACTGGAAAAACCGGGCGGAATGGAAAGCGCCCGGGTCAGCGTCAACTCCGACATAGGCTGTTATTCCCTGGGGGCCCTGCCGCCCTATTCGGCCATCGAGTCGATTGTTTGTATGGGGGCCAGCATAGGCATGGCCCGGGGCGCTTCCGACGCGGGTATACCCTATGCCTTCGCGGTAATAGGGGATTCCACCTTTTACCATTCGGGAATTACCGGCCTTATCGACGCGGCCCAGGCAAATACGCCGCTGACCATCATCATCCTTGACAATTCCACCGTTGCCATGACAGGCTGTCAGCCCGCCATTGTTCCCTCGGTCAAACTAAGGGATCTGGTTTTGGGCTGCGGGGTAGAGCCCGCCCATTATGCCGAGCTTGATGCAAAGAAGCAGAACCTTGAGGAAAATGTCCTTAAGCTTAAGGGCGAAGCCGCTTACCGGGGGCTCTCGGTTGTTGTGTTCAGGCGGGAATGTTTAGAGGCGGCCCGGAAACGGCGGAAAGCCGGCGCCCCATAAGCCGGGGGCTTCATTTCAGGGGATCGCAGGCGGACGCAGGCCCTCCCCCAGACGGCGCTTTACCTCCGCCATGAGCCTTTCCCCCTCTCCATAGGCGAATATGGTGGTGTATTTTTCATAGTTATCGGTGTCCGCAATAGCCCCGTCGGGCAGGTAACCCAGATAACCCCCCGCATAACTTACCGGCGTAAACCGGGGCGCCTGTTCCCGCAGGGGATTGCTCAGGGTGGAGAAAAGTTCAACCGGAAAAAAGGCGAACACCAGTTGTCCCGCCTGTAAAAAGCGTACCGTCACGGCCCGGCTTTTCGAGGGGGGATGATGCCGGCTGTACAGCAGTCCCAGCGCGGCCCCTTCACAGCGGGCTTCCAGGAGCCGCAGATCCCCCCTGCCCTCCGCCTTTGCCGCCTCAAATTCCGCCCTGAGGCGCTTGAGGGTTTCCAGGGACTCTTCCGGGTCCGGCGCCCGGCGTATCCTGAGGTTCACACTGATGCTGCCGCTCTTTAGTACAGGGTCGTCATGCCCCTCCGCTTTGCCCGCCGCCTCCGTTACCTGCCGTTCCAGCAGCGATCCAAGACGCCGGACTTCGTCAAAGCCCCCGCCCCGGCGGGTATAACGGGTACTTATATCCCCGGCGCTGCCGTTGAGGAACAGGGCGATCTTTACCGCCCCCCTTTCAAGGAGCCGCGATGTTTCCCCGGGAAAATCGGCGCTTACCAGCAGGTTTTTCGCGTTTAAGACCGTGGGATGGCAGGCGGCGCTGTAAACCAGGGCCCTTTCGCCGTCCCCGGTTTCAACGATCAGTACCGAGAGGCAGGGATCCCCCGGCTTTGCCGGATCATTGCGGTTGGAACCTATTCCGGGACTTTTTACCGCCGCCGATGACAGTCCGCAGGGCTTCATGTTCTTTACGGATTTTTCAAGCGCCGAAACGACGCGGTCCTTAAGGGTTTGTATCAGCGCCGGATCGGGCCGGCCCATTATCAGGGCCGACAGGGGGTCCTCATCACCTTCGGAAAGCCCGCAGGGCCCCGAATGGGTGTGGGTTGCCGCAATAAAGAAGTTCCCCGCCGGAATACCCAGGGCCCCCGCCTTAAGGGCCAGGTCTTCCGCGAGCCTGTTATTCACCGCGAGTACATCGCAGGATACGAGGGAAAAACGCCGCCCCCCCTGTTCCATGACAAGGGCCCGTATATACAGCGGGTCTCCTATCCCTGTGGACAGGCGGGGCTTTTCCCCTCCGTAACCGGCCAACGGAACGCCGGCGGGTACTTCAAAACAAAGCTTGGCCCAGCCCGCTTT
>JAISRD010000040.1 GCA_031273835.1 Treponema sp.
TTACCAACACATTGATTTCTATCTCCGCCATGTTCAGCCAGCTTCCGTGTTTCGGCGTATAATGAATTTCAAGCTTGTCCCGGATACGTCTTGCTTCTTCCGCCGGAAACGCCTCATACAGAGATCCGATGGTATGCGTATTCAGATTGTCCATTACCAAAATTATTTTTTCGGCATCAGGGAAATCATGATCAACCAGTTTCCGTATTTGTTCCGCCCAATCTTTGCGTGTTCTTTTTTCAGTCACTTCGGCCCTTCTCCATCCTTCAAGGGGCGCGGCATGCATGAATATTTCACAGGTCCCGTTGCGGACATATTCACTGTCATACCGTAAGGGTTCCCCCTTTTGCAGGGGAATCGGCGTCCGGACTTCTCCTATCAGTTGTTTGGGACATTCGTCCATGCATACCAAAGGGCGCTTTTTATCATGTTTCCGGGTATATACGTCAAGTATATCCTCCATCGCCGCTACAAACTCCCCGCTGTATTCAGACGGAATACACCATTCCTTAACCCGCCATGGTTTAAGTTCGTTTTTTTTAAAGTACGCCGGATAGTTTCCCGGGATACTTTGTTGGTTTCCGTACCGCCAAGGCTCGTCCACGTTTCTTCCAGCAGACGCAGCGTCCACCGCTTCCGTCCGTCGGGTTTAGGCCCGCATACCAGTGCTACCAGGCGGGCTTCGTCTTTGCCCTGAATTGATTTGTGCCGGTGCCCTTTTGGTTTCCCTTCGAGGGTTGTTTCAAAACCTTCCTCTACAAACCGTTCCCGCAGCTGCTCCAAACCGCGGCGTGACATACCGGTCCGTTCGCTTATCATTTCATCGGTATATCCTTCATCGGCCAATAAAAGAGCCTGCGCCCGTTTCCGTTTTTGGGCGTTCTGTTTGCCCTTATTGACAATATCTGTGAGGATTTGTTTCTCTTCATCTGTTAAAGTCACCCGGTATTTTTTTGTCGGCATAGTTTCCCTCCCGTTTGGATTCTATGCCTGTAGTCTATTGCTTTTTATCCACTATGTCAATAGAGCCTAGATACTAGAGGCAATGTACT
This sequence comes from Treponema sp., assembly GCA_031273835.1. Classification (GTDB taxonomy): domain Bacteria; phylum Spirochaetota; class Spirochaetia; order Treponematales; family Breznakiellaceae; genus JAISRD01. The sequence goes on from JAISRD010000040.1 coordinate 1,053, forward strand.
TTCCATTGGGACTAAAAACGACAGAATTAACAGTTGCGCTATGCCCCAACTGCGGAAACACCACAACTTCAGCAGTGTTAGCCCTTTGCCCAAACACCGCCGCCGGTAAAAGCAGGGCAACGCTCAGAAAGGCTAATTTCCTAAAACGCGGTTTCATCAGGGGCCTCCTTGTACAAGGGAAACGGCGTAAAAAGTATACCACAACAGCCGGGGGAAAGTGAAGCGTTTTTTGGTGTTTACCCATTGTCTGCTAAACAATCAACCAACCCCGCCGCAGGGAATGCCACAGTTTTTCTTCCCTTCTTCGACTGCGAACCTCTGGTTCGATTCGACTTTGCGGTTCATTATCTTCATAAGTTCGTCATTCCTCAAAAACCGGTTCCAGTTCTATTTCCAGACCACTAAAAATATCCGCCGGGGCTTTTCCCTTATGTCCGAAAACGCGGGTAAATATCTGCCCGTCCCTAAAAACATGGCTGTGTACGCCCTTGTGTTCCGGGTCTACCACCCAGTATTCCCGCACGCCGGCTTCCCGGTACAGGTCGAACTTTCGCTGCATTTCGATGGCCGTATTGGAAGGTGACAGTATCTCTATCACCAAATCCGGAGCGCCCCGGCAGCCCTCTTTGCCTCGCTTTTTTTCATCGCAAACAACAGAAATATCCGGCTGGACAACCGTGTCGTCGCTTTCGTCTTCTTCGTAAAAAAGCCGCACATCAAAGGGTGCGGGATACACTTTACAGGGCTTGCCCGTTAGATAGACCGCAATTTGCTTGGCCAGTTCCATAAGGATAGACTGGTGATACGCGCTTGGCCCCGCCATGCCATGAACATCATCGTAGCGAATCGGATACGCTTCGCCGTAGATAAGCTCATAACGCTCGCCCTGGGCAAGTTCCCATTTTTTGTAATCCCCATAGGTAAAATGCTGCTTTTCATTCAGCGTTTCCGCTGCACCCACCACACTATCCCCCTATACACATACTCAAGTATAGCATTTTTGGCGGAGAGTGTCGGCCCTTTGGTTCATCACTATTCATCGGCCATCATTCCCGTTTTACCACCGTAAAATCCGTATAGCTGGTCAGGTAGGGGTTCTGCGCCCCGTCGAAACCGCCGGGCTGCGGCATTATTTCAGTATGGCTGTTTGTTTAACCAGGGATATGCCGCGTTCATAGGATAAACGTCCGTTATGCTCTTCTCCATCGGCGGCAAAGCCTCTGCGGCCGGCGTCAATTCTATCGGCAGCATAGAGAATATCACCGAGTAAGCCAGTCAGGTCCGTATTCCGCCTCCGCATCCGACAAATTAAAGCCGCTTTTTATAAGGAAATCGGCGCCGATTTTTTCTTTGGCGAATTTTGTAAGATACGGGGCCAGGGGAACTTGCATTCCAATTTTTTTGGCTTCTTCTGCTTTTCCCTGTTCTTCAAGCTCAATACTTTTTACGATGAGCTGAAGTTTATCGTGCAGGGCCATAGGCTGGGTTTTCGGCATGGCGTGCTCCTTAAACCTGAGTATAAAAGTCTTTGAGTTGGTGGACAAGAGGAGGGCGGGGCATCTCATTTGTCCCCGCCCGTTCACCCTTTAATCTCATACGCCTCAATCTTTTCCTCATAACCCTTGACGGTAACAAGCCGCTTTTCCGCATCGGGGAAATGGTCTTTTACCTGCTCCCAGGCGCCGCGGGCAAGAAGAACGGCGCCGGGGCTGGCGTTGCTTTCCATGCGCTGGGCAAGGTTCACCGCCGCGCCGATAACCGTGTATTCAATCCGGCTGCGGGTACCCAGGTTCCCCACCACAACCTTGCCGGTATTGATCCCCATGCGGACTTTTAAATCAATATCCGCCAGGGGTTTCCATTTTACCGCAAGCTCCCGTATTTTCCCCTGCATGGCGATTGCCGCCTCGACGCAGTGCCGGGGATGATCGGGAAGTTCAAAGGGATCGCCAAAAAAGCAAAGCATTCCGTCTCCCATAAATTTATCCACCGTGCCGCCGTGGGTAAAGACTATTTCCGCCATGGACTCAAGGTAGTCGCTTAAAAAGGCATGGACCGTTTCCGGGGATTTATCGGAGCTCCATTTGGTAAAGCCGGCGATATCCGAAAAAAGAATGGTAAGTTCCTTGTATTCCGGAATAAGTTCGGTTTTTCCTTCTTCCATAATCCTGTCCGCCAGGGACCGGGGAAAGTAACGGGAAAGGGCGTTTTTAAGCAGAGCCTGTTCGTGATAGCGGGAAAAGAGGCGGGACCCAAAAGCGGCGACCCAGGTCAAAAAAATTCCCAGGGCGCAGGAAAAGTACCAGGGAGAGGCGCTGAAAAAACGCCAGCGGAAAAGGACGGTCCCGGAAAAAAGGATCAAAACCCCAAGGAAGCGCAGATGAAACGCGGCGTCCCCGGCGGTATGATCCTGTCTGCCCTTTAAGAATGTTCCCCCGGTAACGGCAAAGAACACCGCCGCCAAAAGCAAAATAAAGGCGGCCCCCTTAAAGAACAATCCCGAAGGGGCAAGGAAGGCATCCTTTGCGCCCCCCGCGGCGGAAAGGATGCCGCTGAGTATGGTTGTATGAATGCCCGAAAGGGGATAGAGCCCTTCAAAGGAAGTGGTCCCCAGATCTTTTTGGGTGATGGTTATTTCCGCGGCCACCGCCACATGGTCAATGAGCGCCTGGGAATATTTTTCATAAACCTCATCGTCCTCCAGGGCTTTTACGATCCGGTTCATGGAGATCCGGTCCGTACTGTCCGCCCAGCTTTTAAAATAGGGGATAAGCATGTAGCCGTGGATATCCACGGGAATGCGAACATATTCCTGTACTGCTTCATCCGGGGGGCTTAGGGGCAGAACCAGTTCTTTTCCGGGAAAAAATTCGATGCGCCCCGGATCGACCCCAAGCTGGCGCACCGCCGCGGCCAGGGAAAGGGAAGGGATAAAACCATCTTCCCAGCGGTAAAGAAGGGGGCTGCGCCTAAAAATGCCGTCCGTATCGGGGAGTACATTTACATGGGCCAGGGTTACTGTTTCGGCGGAGGCCAGGACGGAAACGGGCATTCTCCAGGCGGAGGCTCTAGGGACCTCATCGGTTCCGTGAACGGGGAAGCGCCAAAGATTGGCATACAACAGAGCCCGTTCTTCGGCGTTTAATTCGGGATATAAAAAAAGGGGGTTGTTTTGTTCCATTGCCTGAGCGGCAAGGACCACCCCCCGGGAAAAACCGATCGCTTCGGCAAAGGCCGGATCTTCCGGTTTTGGATAGGAGAAAAGAAAATCCATCACCGTCAGCGCGTTATAATCGGATAACACCGTAAGCAGATCCGTAAAAAGTTTCCGGCTGTCGATGGCATCCTTTAGTTCCGCCTCGGTCCAGTCGTTAAGATCGATGGGGACGATAAGGGGATTCATTTTTACCTTCCCCTGCTTTACCCGGAGGTTTACCAGAAGGTCGTAAAGAAAAACATCCCCCTTCTTTCCCAGGCCGGAAAGGACGGCGCCCAAACTTACCAGGATAAAAACAAGGGCAAAGAAGAGGCCCCGCCCCAGGGGGGCGTTTTTTTCACGGAAACCTTGTTTCAAATCCTAACGCCGTACGATAAAGGTTTTAACATACCGGCTTTTTCCGGACTGCCGGGAATAACCGGCGGGGGCCCTGTCTTCAGCGTTGCGGGAGGTGGCCCCGGAAACACTGGTAAACTGAACCGCCGGTTCTCCCAGGGCGTGTACTTCCCGCTGTACCTTAAGCACTTCGCTGTATACGGCGTTGCCCTTTACCGCGGCGGGGTCCTGCCTAAAGGCGGCGATAAGCCTGTCCAGATTTTCCTGCCGGACGCTGTCCACAATAACATAGAAGGTGGCAGACCTTGATGAAAGACCGGGAGCGACGGATCTTTCCGCCCCCGCGGTCAATGGGCCTTCATAGAGGATGCTGATCCTGCCGTCTTCTTCCCGCTGGACAATATAGCAGTAGCAGTTCCTTTCCGGCTTAACCTTGATGAAAAATTTTTCGGAACCGGAAAGCCGCATCGCCCGGGTTGAATTAAGAAAACCCTTGGAGGAACTTTCGATCCCCAGGTCCCAGCTGAAAGTTTGCGCGCCCAGGACCCCCGCACAGATAAACGACAAAAGGACTATAAGTATTTTCTTCATATCGCTTAATTCTATTCCCTCCGGGGGCTGTTGTCAATTGAACGCAATGCCTCACCGTTATGTACAAAAAAACCTTTTTAAAAAGTCCAGGTCCAATTCGGGGTAAATGGGAAAACGGTCCAGAAGTTTTTTTATCCTGTCCAGGGCTTCCGTCCTGGCTTTTTCTTCTATGGTATATTTTGCCTTGCTTTTTTTGGACGGGTCCTTTGGATCCGCCGCCGGGCGGGTGTTTTTAAGCACCAGGGCGATGACCGCTCCCAGCTCTTCCATCTCTCCCCTGCCCATGCCCAGAGTGCTTACCGCCGCGGTGCCGATCCGCAGGCCCGATGTATACCAGGGGCCGTTGGGATCCCTGGGAAGGCTGTTTCTGTTAAGGGTGATATGGCATTCGTGGAGGGCGCTTTCCGCCTGCCGCCCGGTAAGGGGGCCGGAATCTCCCTTAAGCTCATTGACATTTACCAGCAGCAGATGATTATCCGTTCCGCCGGTAAGGACGGTAAGCCCGTTTTTGATGCAGGAATCCGCCAGGGCCCGGCAGTTTTCCACGATCCGCCTTGCGTAATCCTTAAATTCCGGGCGGGCCGCTTCCTTAAAGGCAACTGCCTTGGCGGCGATCACATGGGGCAGGGGGCCGCCCATGGTCAGGGGACAGCCCTTGTCCAGGGCTTCGGCAAATTCTTTTTTGGCCAGCACCATCCCCGCCCGGGGGCCCCGCAGGGTTTTGTGGGTGGTGGTGGTTACCACATGGGCATGGGGCACCGGATCGTAGTCCCCGGTAAAAACCTTTCCCGCCACAAGGCCGGCAAAGTGGGCCATGTCCACCATGAACACCGCCCCGGCCCTGTCGGCAATTCCCCGCATCCGCCTAAAGTCGATCTTTCGGGGATAGGCGGAATATCCCGCCAAAAGGATCAGGGGCTTTATTTCCAGGGCCTGTTTTTCAATGGCGTCATAGTCCAGCATCCCCGTCTCGGCGGACACGGAATAACCGTAAACATCAAACATCCGGCTGGAAAGATTGTAGCGGTAACCGTGGGTCAGGTGGCCCCCGGAATAGTAGTCCAGCCCCAGAAGCTT
>JAISRD010000058.1 GCA_031273835.1 Treponema sp.
GTATACCACGGCATAGAGTCCCCTGACGAAAGGGAGACCGCGGGCAAAAAGAGGGAAGGGACCATAAGGCTTTCCATCAAGTACAAAGACGGCATGGTGCATATCAAACTAAGTGACGACGGCAAGGGCCTTAATTTTAACAAGATCCGGGAAAAAGCGCTAAACCACGGGCTCATTAAACAGGAGGAGCTACCGGACGAAAACCTCCTCACCAGGCTTATTTTTTCCCCTGGTTTCAGCACCGCCGATGCCGCGGATATGCACGCCGGCAGGGGCATAGGCCTTAACCTGGTACGGGATCGCATACGGGACCTGCACGGTTCGATAAAACTTTCCAGCGGGACCGGCAGGGGCACGACCTTTAATATTTTTATACCCCTGGACTTAAAGGCGGCAAGGGCGTCTTAAAAATTTAAAAATCAGGAAAAAAGGGGGTATAATACGGAACAGGATAAATACAACCGGGTTCTCGTATGACCCGGACAGGGAGGGTAAGATGCTGAGGATATTGACGGCCTATACTCGGGAAATTGACGACGTGGACGCGGCGGTTTCCGGCATACTCGGTCAGCTCGACCTTGAACAGGGTCTGCTTAAAAATTCGGTGGGGCTGCTTTTTAATTACCTGGACTTTATCGATTCGGGGGTGGTAGAGGCCCTCTGCGGGCGGCTGCCCTTTGATGTAATAGGCTGTACCTCCCAGAACTTTGCCGTCCCGGAGGCTGCGGAGGAAATCATGTTGAGCCTGACGGTATTAACCAGCGACAAGATCGTTTTTTCCGCGGGGGTTTCCGAACCCCTGGACCGGGATGAGGAAGAACGTATCGAGGCCCTTTACCGGCGGCTTGCTTCCGGCAGAGACCCTTCGCTGATTTTCCTGTTTGTCCCCACCCTGAAGTTTAGTCCCGTCGGGGATATGGCGCGGAAGGTGCTGGATCGCGCCGCCCCGGGTATACCCCAGTTCGGCAGCGGCGCCCTGGATGTTCCCAATAAAATCAGAACGCCCATGACGATCTACAACGGAGGGGCCTATCAGGACCGCCTCGCCCTGCTGCTCTTTTTCGGGGAAGTGAACTTTAAGTTTTTTTCAATCACCTTTCCGGGACAAAAGACGATCGGTCTTTCGGCCCGTATTACCGCCGCTAAGGGCAACAGGATCATCAGTCTGGATAACAGGCCCGCGGTGGAGTACCTGGAAAAAATCGGCCTTTACGATAAGGGAAATATCAATATGGCCTACGCCTTTCCCGTTATTGTGGATTTCCATGACGGCAGCGAGCCTAAAACCTGGAATATCCTAAACGTCAACGACGACGGCTCCCTCAATTCTTTTTTTGATTTTGAGGACGGCGTACCTGAGGGCAGTACCATCAGCCTTACCACGGCAACCGGCGAGCTGGTGCTTGAAACGGCGTCCCGCCTTGCCGAAATGATAAAGAAGGAGCCCGGCAGCGGCGGGGTCTTTATCTTCTCCTGTTTCAGCCGCAGTGTTATCTTCCTGGATTCCCGGGCGGAAATAAACCATATGCGGGAAGAACTAAAAGATTTTACCGCGCCCTATCTTATGATGTCCGCCGCCGGGGAATACTGCCCCTATTACAGCGGCGGCGGGCAGATGGTGAACCGTTCTCTTGTACATTCCATTATCGCCTGTATTTTTAAGGAATGAAACCATGAACATAGACGACGCTGAATTTTGGGAATTAAAGGCCAGGCAGATCCAGTTGGAAGATAAAAACACACGGCTTGAACAGGAGATCCGTTCCATCAACCGCCGTTACCAGGCGGCGGAGGCGTCCATGGCCCGTTCAATGGCCTATACCGTTACACGGGAAAAAATTCTGGATTTTGTCGGCGCGGAAAAAAGCAGGCAGGAAAAGTATTTTAATCTGCTGCTGGAAAACACCCAGGAGATCATGCTGCTGCTGGATCAGGATCTGCGGCTCCTTTACTGTTCGCAGATGCTCCGAACACAGGCGGAGATACCCGATTTCAGCGTCATAAACGGCGTTAGTTTCAGGGAACTGTTTTCCGGCCATGTGGAAGAGACCATGATCGACTGCATACAAAACGGCCTGGAGCAGGCGCTGACGGATCGGCAGACCGTCGTGATGGGCCAGATCATGGACATGGGACTTAAGGAGAATTACCGGTACTATAACATATACATAACCCCCCTGCTGGACAAAAACGACCTTGAGGGGGTGCTGATTATTTTTAACGACATGACCGATGAACTGGCGGCCAAGGAACGGGCAGAACAGGCCAACAGGGCAAAATCCACCTTCCTTGCACGGATGAGCCACGAGATACGCACCCCCCTTAACGCCATTATAGGCATGAGCGAACTCGCGTCCCGCGACGCCTCATCGCCCCCCATATACGAATACCTTTCCCAGATCAGGGCGGCCGGTTCCAATCTGCTTGCCCTTATCAATGATATTCTGGATATCTCCAAAATCGAATCGGGAAATTTGGAACTGGTTCCGGTCCCCTATTCCTTTGCCTCCCTTATCAATAACGCCATCGACGTTATCCGGGTACGGTTCACGAAAAAACCCATCCTTTTTCTTGTTTTTGCCGACGCAAAGCTTCCCAACAACCTTACAGGCGACGAGGTTCGGATACGTCAGATTCTTTTTAACCTGCTGAGTAACGCGGTAAAGTACACCCACGAGGGATTTATCAAATTTACCATAACCGGAATGATCCTGGATGATAATACACTCCAGCTTAATTTTGAGATTTCTGACAGCGGCTACGGCATCAAAGAAGAGGATATGGAAAACCTGTTCAGCGATTTTGTCCGGCTGGATTTGGAGCGCAACCGGGACATAGAGGGAACAGGCCTGGGCCTGGCGATTACCAAGCACCTTTGCCAGGAGATGGGAGGGGACATCACCGTTTCCAGCGTATACGGAAAGGGGTCCACCTTTAGCGCCGTCATTCAGCAGAAGTATTCGGGGGATGATATCCTCGCGGCGGTGATCAACCCCGGTCTCAAGAGCGTACTGGTCTACGATGAAAGGCCCCTCTACGCCGATTCCATTTCCGCCACGCTGGAAAATCTGGGGGTCTCCGTAATCAGGCCCGCCGGGGCGGAAGCGGTTTTCGCGGAACTGGAACTGGGGGTCCCCTATGCGTTTATTTCATCGGACCTTATTGAGGAGGCCGCCGCCCTTGTACGCCGCCTTAAAAGCCGGACAAAACTGGTGCTTTTGGGGGAATTGGGGGAAGCTTCTTCCTTCGAGGATATTCCGGTTATAAATATGCCCGTCTATGCGGTTCCGGCAGCCAATGTCCTGAACGACGTAAGCGTCCAGCGCGAATTCAAGGGAACCGCCGTCCGTTTTATAGCTCCCCAGGCCAGGGTGCTTATTGTGGACGATATCCTTACCAATCTGAAGGTCGCCCAGGGGCTGCTCCAGCCCTACCGTATGCATGTGGATATCTGCGACGACGGGGCCGACGCCGTCGCCATGGTAAAGGCCAACAAGTACGATCTTGTTTTCATGGATCACATGATGCCCGGCATGGACGGGATCATCGCCACCGAAAAGATACGGGTCTGGGAAAAAGAGCAGGCCCGGAAAACTCAAAGCTCTCAAAAGTTTGGGGAAGGCCGGGAAAATCAGGAAACCCCTTCCGGAATCCCCATAATCGCCCTGACGGCAAATACCATAGCGGGAATGAAGGAAATGTTTTTATCCAAGGGATTCAACGATTTCCTGTCGAAACCAATTGAGATTGCCAAGCTTAACGAGATCATGGAAAATTGGATACCCCAAAGCAAGCAGCAAAAAGAAATTGTCCCCGAACGGCCTGCCCCGATTCCCGCCTTAAGCCGGGCGCCGGTATTGAAACTAAAAAGGGCCCTGGAGGAGGAAAAAGCCGACATCATCGATCTGATGCTGGACGATCTTTTGATAATGCCCTTCGGCGAGGATCAAAAAAAGGCCCTTTCGGAAATCTGGGATCATGTACTTGCGCTGGATTATAAAAAGGCCGCAGGCCTCGCAAATACGCTGCTTATTTCGGAAGGCCGCTGAGTATCTTTTCCCGGGGCAGATACTTTTTAAGAATTTCCTGCAGATCCTTGATAATAACCGGCTTGGCAAGAAAATCATTCATCCCCGCGTCCAAAAATTCTTTCTTTACCCCCAGTACGGCATTTGCGGTAAGGGCAATGATAATGTCCTGGGTAAAACGGCCCCCCATGGCCCGTATGGTCCTGGTGGCTTCCAGGCCGTCCATACCCGGCATCATGTGATCCATAAAGACAATGTCGTATACATTACGCCTTACCTTTTCCACCGCGTCCTCTCCCCCGGAGGCGGTATCCACGTTTATGCCGTAACGGCCCAGGAGGCCCTTTGTTACGGTAAGATTTACCGGATTATCGTCCACCACAAGGATACGGACATCCCTGGTCATAAAGAAGGGGATCTTTTTCTCGTAGCTCTCTATACGCCGTTTCTGGTAATCTTTTTTACCGTTGAGGACATCCGCCAAGGTGGTTATAAGGATGGGCCGGTTCAGGGAATTCGGAATGTCCCTGTCGTATTTTTCGGAAACCTCTTTGAGGACCACAAAATTAGTACCGGAACGGCCGAAAAATTCCTTAAGTTTCTCCTTCCCCGAAGTATCAAAGAAAACATGGGAAAACTGTTCCATACTCAGCAGGGTCCGGGCCCGGCTTATTTCAACGCATACCTCGCAGGGTACCCCCAGATCATTCAGCATATCCCGAAACGCACGGGCCTTGAGGGGACGGGGCTCAAAACACAGGGCCCGCAGGGTTTCGGGGTGATCCACCTCGGCAAGTTTTCCCTGAGGCACCCCCGCGGCGGGCCCTCCGCCGGGGCCCAGGGGCTTTTCACAGCTTATGTAAAACGTAAAAGTAGAACCTTCGCCGTATTCGCTTTCTATGGTGAGGGCCCCTCCCATAAGCTCCACCAGGCGGCTGGTTATGGCAAGTCCCAGCCCTATGCCCTTAGTCTGCCTGTCCTTATGGGTATCAAGGTACTGAAATTCGTTGAACAGTTTTCCCAGATCCTCCTGTTTTATGCCCCTCCCCGTATCCGATACGGAAAACCACAATTTGAGGGTATCGTCTTCCTGGTATTCAGGCCAGGCGCGCAGATGGATACGCCCCCTGGAAGTAAATTTTACCGCGTTGTTCAGTAAATTTATCAAACACTGCTTGATCCTCAGTTCATCGCCGTTAATAAGCGGGGGTATGTCCTTGGAAATGGCGGTGGTAAAAACCAGATTGGCCGTAATGGTTTTAAAGTTGATCATATTAACCGTATCGTTGATAAGGGAAGCAAAGTGAAAGGGCTGGAGGATGATCGCCATTTTCCGGGTGTCTATTCTGGAAAAGTCCAGAATATCATTGATGATATTGAGGAGGGATATGGCGGCCCCCTTGATCGTATCCACCCTGGTCATCTGCTCCGCCTCAAGGGCGTCGGTCAACAGCAGATCGGCCATGCCGATAATCGCGTTCATCGGGGTCCTTAGTTCATGGCTGATATTCGCCAAAAAGTCGCTTTTTGCCCGGGCCGCGGACTCCGCCTCGTTCTTCGCCTCCATGATGGAACTTACATCCACCCATTCAAAAAGGCGGGAGAATTGATTTTCTTCCAAAGGGGAAGAACGCAGCATAAACCAGTATTCCCTGCCGTCCTGGGTAATATTAAATTCCCTTGCCACCCGGCCGCCTTGTTCCAGAATTTCCTGGAAGATGCCCGTTATTTTTCCGCTGCGGAACAAATCCAGCAGGGGCCGGTCCTGGGCGTA
>JAISRD010000179.1 GCA_031273835.1 Treponema sp.
GATCTTTGAGCCGGACCCTGCCTGCCGTTCTGTTACTGTGCTGGGCCCTTGCCTCCTGTAATTTGTATACCTACGGCGATCTGGGCGGGGCGGACAAAACAAAATCCCTTTATCCCGGCAATCCCCAATTCGAGGCTGTCCTTTCCTCCCTGTCGGGGGTCTGGTATTCCCACTACGCCGGCATGGGGAGGCTGGACGGCTACCGTATCGGCAAATGGGAGGATTTTACGGCCCTCGTGGAGGACAGCGGGAAGGCGGATCTTTTTCCCTACCTTGAGAAAAAAACCTATACCACCCAATCGGGAAGCGACACCCCCGTCTCCGGCGATTATGGCGATTACTTTGTTTTATACGACGATACGGTCTTCGGAGAGGGGGCCGGCCCCCCCGGACGGGGTTTGAAGGACGCTTCGTACTGCGGCATAGTCAGGGCGGTGAATGTCTTTAACGGCGATCCCGGCCGGGGGGCGCTGATCATCGAGTACCTCTCAGGCTGCGCCCCCCGGTGGGACGACGACTTAAAAGACGGCCGGCTGCCCTTTTTCGGCATGTACTACCGTAAATTAAGCGGCGCTTCTGTTCAGATGGCCAACGCCGTGGACCTTGCGGCCCTGTACAACGGGCAAAAGTACTACACGGAAAAAGAGACCCTCCAGGAAGCGGTAAACGCCAACACGGTGGAAAACGAGGCGGAGTTTATTTCCTGGGGCGTGGTCATCCCCCAGGACAGGGAGCCGTAAACATGAAGATATTTAACCACGGACCTCACAGACAGTACGGACAAAAGCAGGAATTTCAAACTAAAGGCCTGAGCCTTCCGTGTGGCCGGTGGTTAAATTCAAAACCCGATATCCGGCCCTATTCCCTGGTGTTCTTAATGTCCTTGGTGGTTTTATGCTTCCCTGTTACTTCCCCGGTCTTTTCACAGGAAGCGGACGAAGCGGGAACAGCGGCCCCCGCGGAAGAACCCCGGAACGAAACCGCCGCGGAAGCCCCCGATGACGATAATGCCGGCGAAAGGCGGGAGGGCGGCGATTATGGTGAGTACCGTGATTTCGGCGAGGACCCGGAGGGGCTTACCGTTACCGGAACGCCGGAAACAACCCAGCGTATGGAGCTGATCACCAGGGAGGAAATAGAAAAACGGAACGCCCGGGACCTGGCCTCCCTCCTCGAGGAAACCCTGGACATGAGTGTTACCCGTTACGGCGGCTACGGAAACCAGACGGAACTGAACCTCAGGGGCTTTGACACCGAACGTATCGCCATCCTCATCGACGGCATCCCCGCCAATTCCCCCCGCTCGGGGGAGTTCGACGTAAACCAGGTGGACCTTAACAACGTGGAGCGTATCGAGGTTATCTACGGCGGCTCCGACACCAAGTACAACGTATCGGGGGCCCTGGGCGGGGTTATCAATATCATCACCGTCAAAAAACAAAAACCGGGCCTGAGCCTGGGGGCGGTGCTTTCCAATACCGGTTATTTGCCGGGGAAATACAACGCCCGCCATTCGGGGGGAGAGACAGGGGGGCCCCATTTCGAGGACCTCTTTGATATGCAGGCTTTAAGCCTTCAGGCGGGATACGGGGCGGAAAGCTTTTCCTGGAAGGCCTCCCTTTTCGGGAACCGGGCCGGCAACCACTACCTGTACGAGGATGATTACGGTTTTGCCCGGCGCAAGGTCAGCAACGAAGTTCTGGACCTGGGGGGTAACGGTTCTTTTGTCTTTAACCTTTCCGATACCACCACGCTGCTCTCCGACACCAAGGCCTACTATGCCCACCGGAACTTTCCGATAACCCCCAACTCGACGGGCAGCGCCCTGGCAAAGGATTTCCGGTTGACGGAGAACCTGCTGCTCAACGCCCCCCTTATCTTCCGGGACGACCTGGGGACGGAGGGGGCCTTAAGCTATCAATACTCCGCCACCGGTTACGGGGTGGACATCGAAAGTTTCGATCATTACCTGACGGGGATAAACCGCTGGAACTGGTACGCCCATGAAAAACTCACCCTGCGGACGGGAATCGACTGGCGTTTCCTCTATGTCGATTCACGGAGCGCTACGGAAACCCGGCCGGTTAAAACGGCGAACCAGGGGGGCCTTTATGTAACGGGGGAATTCTCGCCGGTAAAGCAATTTATGGTTGTGGCCTCGGTCAAGGGCGTTACCGATACCCGTCAGTACGCCGTGGTTCCCAAACTGGGTTTCCGCTGGGACCCCCATCCCCAATTCTCCCTTAAGAACAACTATTTCCGCAGTTTCAAGTTCCCCGACTTTGACGACCTTTACTACCGGAGCCTTGACAGCATGTTTGTGGGGAACCCCAATCTAAGGCCCGAAGACGGCCTGGGGGCGGACTTAAGCGGGGAGTACACGCCGAATAAATGGTTTAACCTTAGCGCGACAATCTACGGGCAGCGGACCGCCGATTCGATCCACTGGGTAAAGAGCGCCGGGGGCCGCTGGTCCCCCGAGAATATCGGGACCGCCTGGTTTGCCGGGGCCGAGCTCAGGCCGGCCTTTACCCTGAGTATCGACCGGGGGGTATTTGAAACCCTCAAGCTGGGCTTAAGCTATCAGTTTCAGTTGAGCTGGCTTTTAAGCGGGAACCTGAGCTTCGAGGACGCGTACAGGATACCCTACCAGCCCACCCATATACTGGGAGGTTCCGCGGACTTACAGTGGAAAACGGGGTCCCTGTTAGTTTCGGTTCATTACGAAACGACCCGCTATGCCGACACCTTAAACCAAATGGCCCTTGAGCCCTATTGCATAGCCCATGTAAGCTACAACCAGAACCTGGGGAAAAACCTTACCGTCTTTGCCTCCCTGCGGAATATCCTCAACGCCCACTACGAATCCTTTGCGGGCTACTATATGCCGGGCATATCCCTGACCCTAGGGGCGCGGACCAGGATCAGCTTTGAGCAAAAAGGGAACTCCCCTCTTTAACCAAAACAAGAAATAGTATACCCTTGCCCCATGGCAAAGAGGTTTTTTCCGGTCCTTTCCGCGCCGCTCGTTGTGTTCCTCCTGTCCCTGTCTTCCTGCTTTACCGCCGAAATGTCCCTGGAGGAATACAACGCGTATCATACAGGCGGCGTCGAAGCGCTGCTGGATAAAACCATAGTCAAACCCTATGGGGGCGAGGCTTTCCGGCCCGGCGTCCTGGGGGGAACCTGGAATTCGGTGGTTACCGGCGAGCCCAAAAGCTTTAACCACATCATTGCCGAACAGGACAGCGCCACCGCCGAAATTGTCGGGGCCATGACGGATTACCTCGTGGATTACGACATGATAAAACGGCAGTGGAAGCCCCGTATCGCCGTCCCCGAAATACGTATAGACGAGGAAGCGGGGAAGCTGGACCTTCTGTATACCCTGCGGGAGGATCTCTACTGGAGTTACAGCAATTCGGAGGAAAAAATCAAGGTTACCAGCGACGACGTGGTATTCTGGTATGACGAAGTCTGCGGCGATCCTGCGGTACAAAGTTCCGGCTACTACGGGCAGTTTCTTACCCTGGAAGACGGAACGGAGGCCCGCATAACCATAGAAAAAATCGACGACCGGCGCTTTGTGTTTCATTTTCCCCGCATTGTGGCGGAACCCCTGCTGGCCACCAATATGGACTTCGGCCCCGCCCATGTCTATAAAAAGACCAAGGAAACAGGCGGAGCCGAGGGGATGAAGGGGATCTTTACCGTGGCGGCGGACCCCAAAAGCATACCCTCCATGGGCAAATGGTTCCTGACGGAGTACTCTTCGGGGCAGCGCCTGGTATTTAAGCGGAACCCCTCCTTTTGGGAAAAGGACGGCCGGGGAACCTCAATTCCCTACTATGAAAAATACATAGTCCAGATCATCCCCGAAGAAAATACCCAGCTCCTTATGTTCAAGGAACGGAAAACCGATTCCTACCGGCTCCGCCCCACGGATCTTTCGGACCTTTTGAATAAAAAAAATCCAGATTATGCCGTGTTCAGCGCCGAAGGGGCTTTAAGCGCCCCCTTCTGGACCTTTAACCAAAACCCCGCGGGAAAAGACAGCACTAAATATTCGTGGTTCACCCGGAAGGAATTCCGCCAGGCCATGAGCTGTCTCCTTAACCGGGACCGCATCATCTCCCAGGTGTACCGGGGCCTCGCGGAGAGCAAGCTTGACTTTTTCCCGGAGCCCAATCTTTTCTATAACCCGGACATAAGCAACACCTACCTCTACGACCCCCGGCGGGCGCTGGAACTCTTAACGAGCATAGGCTTTAAGAGGGAAGGGGGGATTTTGAAAGACGGCGAAGGCCGTGCGGTGGAATTCGATCTGACCATTCAGTCCGAAAGCACGATCTACAGCGACATCGCCTCTATCCTTATGGATGAACTATCCAAGGCGGGGATCAAGCTTAACGTGCGGACCGTGGACTTCCAGAAACTCGTGGAAAGCCTCTTTACCACCTTTGAGTGGGATTCGGTTTTTATCGGCCTTTCGGGGTCCAATATATTCCCCACCCAGGGGAGCAATGTCTGGCCCTCTTCGGGGAATCTGCACATGTGGTACCCCAATCAGGAAAGCCCCGCCACCGATTGGGAGGCCAGGGTTGACGAACTGTACCATGCCGGGGAATATACCATTGACAAGGAAAAGGCCCGGGGCATTTGGGATGAATACCAGCGTATCATCATAGAACAGTGCCCGATAATCTCCCTGTTCCGCATGAGGGGTTTCTTCGCCCTCCGGGACAAGTGGGATTTTTCCAATGTCTACTACGACAATATCCACGGCGCCGAAACCAGGTTTGTGTATTTAAGATGAAGATACTTAAAACCCTTCTTGCCCCGGCGTACCGCTTTAAGCGGAAATTCCCCCTCCTTTCCTACATAGCGGGCCGCTTTGTAACCATGGCCGTCATGCTTTTTATACTGGGCCTCGCGGTGTTCGCCCTTATGGACCTTGCGCCGGGGGATATTGTGGATCAGGTGATGATACGCCAGCTTTTCAGCGAAAACCAGAGCCGCATGCAGACCAGGGGGGACACGGTCAACGCCGAGCAGCTAGAGGCCCAGCGCCGGGCCCTGGGGCTGGATCAGCCCTTCTATATACAGTACTTCCGCTGGATCAAGCGGGTTTTTGTGAACCATGACCTGGGCGTAAGCCTTATCTCCAAAGCGCCGGTGTCCTTTCTTATCGCCTCGCGGCTCCCCAATTCAATCGCCCTCAACATCATCTCCCTGGTGTTGATTACGGTTTTTTCGTTTGTGCTGGGGGTCTACTTTTCAAGCAAGGCCGGTACCAGCGCCGATCTGGCCCTTACCTTTTTCGCCCTGGTGCTCCACGCCTTTCCGGGCATGCTGCTCCTGATACTGCTCCAGTTTTTCGCGTCCCTGACGGGGCTTTTTCCCGTAACCGCCTATCCCCCCTTCCCCATCTCCGAAGCTCCCCTGCGCTTTATCGTTTCCTACGGCCACCATATTTTTCTTCCCCTGCTGGCGGCCTTCCTGGGGGGCATAGGGGGAACCCTGCGGATGATCCGGGCAACCATGCTGGATCAGCTCGGCCAGCCCTATATCACAAGCCTCCGTTCCAGGGGCATAAGGGAATGGCGGGTCTACTTTAACCACGCTTTCCGTAATACCCTTAATCCCTATATCACCGGAAGCGCCAATCTTTTGGCAAGCCTCTTTTCCGGCTCCCTGATCCTGGAGATCATCTTTGCCTATCCGGGCATAGGGCGGCTCATGTACGAAGCGGTGATGCAGGAGGACATCAACCTGGTACTGGCTAATATCATGTTCATCTCCGCCCTGGTACTGGCGGGTATGGTCCTGGCGGACATAACGCTGGCTCTGGTGGATCCCCGGATCCGCTACGGGAAAGAATAGGGGGAAGCAGGGCGGCATGAAAAAATTCCTAACATACCTAAAGTCCCGCCCCCTGGGTATGGCCTCCTTCTGCCTCATCATCCTCCTTTACCTTCTGATGATCTTCGCCGAATTTGCCGCCCCCTACGCGCCCCATACGGCCTTTCCCGAAATGACCTACCATCCCCCCAACGTCCGTTTTTCGGCGGGCCTCAAGGCCCAGGAAGCGCGGATCACCAATACCGTAAGCTGGGAGTATGTCCGTATCAGGGGGCTCTACGCCCCGGTACGGTTCTTTGCCAAGGGCGACCCCTATAAACTGTGGGGGCTTATCCCCATGGAACGGCACCTCTTTACCACGGGAAGGAGTTCCGCTCCGGGCCTCCGGGGAGAAAACGGCGGAACACAAAACTATCCGGTCTTCCTCATGGGGGCGGATAACCTGGGCAGGGATCTCTTCTCCCGTATCGTATACGGGAGCCGCATCTCCCTTACCATAGGCTTTATCGCCACGGCCGTCTCCCTGGTATTGGCCCTGGTCCTGGGGGGCCTTTCAGGTTATTCGGGGGGCGCCGCCGACTGGGGCATCATGCGCTTCGCCGAATTTTTCATGCTCATACCCAGCCTCTATCTGATACTGTTCCTCCGTTCCCTGCTCTCGTCCAATATGGATTCGGGGCTTACCTATATTATGATAACGATCATCCTTTCCCTGGTGGGCTGGCCCGGTTCGGCCCGGACCATACGGGGCATGGTTCACGCGATAAAGCGGGAGGAATTCGTCCTCAACGCCCGGCTTGAGATGATCCCCCCCCCTGTCATCGTGGCGTCCCACATCATCCCCCAAATCGCAAGCCTCCTCATCGTCAGCGTGGCCCTGTCGATTCCCGGTTTTATCATGACCGAGACTACCCTCTCCTACCTGGGGCTAGGCATCGCCGATCCGGCGGTAAGCTGGGGTTCCCTTATCAAGCGGGACATCACCACCCTGAGTAACCTCGCGTTTTATCCCTGGCTCTTAAACCCCGTGTGGTTTCTTTTAGGGATCACCCTGGCCTTTAACTTCCTGGGGGACTGCCTCAGGGATTTTTACGATCCCTACCATACGGTTTTTCCGGGGAGGAAGCGCAGGCGGCGTCCGGGTAAGGGGGAGGGGCGGACCCCCGCCGGGCCGCGGTGCGCCGCGGGGCAGAGGGAGGACCGGAAGGCCGGTCCTGAGCATACGGAGGGTTCCGCGGCCAGTCCTCCGCCTGAGGTTTCCGGGGAAAGCCTCCTTTCGGTACGGGACCTCTCGGTGCGTTTTACCGTACTCCGGGGGCCCGAGGTACTGGAGATCCACGCGGTACGGGGCGTTTCCTTTTCCCTGGCCGACGGCGAGGCCCTGGGTATCGTGGGTGAAAGCGGTTCCGGGAAAAGCGTGGCCACCTCCGCCGTACCGGGTCTGCTGCCGAAAAACGCCTCCGTCTCAGGCTCGGTTCTCTACCGGGGCAGGGAACTGCTGGGGCTGGAAAGCGAATCCCTCCGCGGATACCGGGGAAAGAAGATCGGCATGATCTTTCAGGAACCGGGACGTTCCTACGATCCGCTGCAGAATATGGGTAAGGTTTTCCTTGAAACCTTTAGAAACGGCGGCCCCGGGATAGGACGAAAAGAAGCCCTGCAAAGGGCCGCGGAGCTGCTTGCCGAAGTGGGCCTGGGTTCCGGCGGGAAGACGACCATTGAACGGCTCTCGAATTTTCCCCACCAGTTTTCCGGGGGCCAGCTCCAGCGTATCGGCATCGCCCTGGCTTTGGCTCAGGGCTGTGAACTCCTCATCGCCGATGAGCCCACCACGGCGCTGGACGTAACCATACAGAAGCAAATCATGGAACTCCTTAAGTCCCTGCAGAGGGAAAGGAAGCTCTCGATCATCTTTATCAGCCACGACATAGACCTCGTGGCGGACATATCCGGCCGCATTGTGGTCATGTACGGCGGCCTGGTGATGGAGTCGGGCCCCGCGGCGGACCTCATAGCCTCTCCCCTCCATCCCTATACAAGGGCCCTCCTGGCATCTTCACCGGCTTTCGGAAGCCACTATTCACGGGAAAGGCTTTATTCCATACCGGGAAAAGTT
>JAISRD010000238.1 GCA_031273835.1 Treponema sp.
TCTTCCAGGGTCAGGGGCATTTCGCCGTCCAGGCCGAAGCGGAGCCGGATGATCTTCATTTCCCGTTCCGAAAGGTTGGAAAGTATGTCCTTCAGCGTATCCTGCAGGGTCAGGGAAAAGACCAGTTCAAAGGGCTCTTCCAGGGTGTCGTCCTTGATAAGGTCCGCGAGCTTGGTAAGGCTGCCGTTATCGACGATGGTATCCAGGCTGGTGGTTTCCTGGGAAAGCTTGACGATTTCCTTGACCTTGGAAACCGGAAGGCCCAGGTATTCGGACAGTTCCTCGTTGCTGGGGTCCCTGCCCAGATCCTGGGTAAGCTGCTTGGCGATAAAGTAGCACTTCTTGATGGTGTTGAGCATGTGGATGGGGATGCGTATCACCCTGCCCTTGTCGGCTATGCTCTTGATGATCGCCTGTCTTATCCACCAGGTTCCGTAGGTGGAAAAACGGCAGCCCCGGGTATAATCAAAGCGTTCCACCGCCCCGATAAGGCCGATGTTGCCCTCGTCGATGAGGTCAAGCAGGGAAAGCCCCCGGTGCTGGTAATTTTTGGCGATAGAAACCACCAGGCGCAGGTTGGAGTTGATCATCCTGTTCTTGTGGATCAAAAGGGCGTCTTCCAGGGCCTTCCGGCCCTTTACATAGATCGGCTCCGTTTCCCTGCCCTTGTATTCCTCGTCAAATTTTTTGATCCGCTGCCTGAAGAGTACTATCTGTTCCCCTATGCTTACCTCGTCCTGCATCGTTAAGAGCGGGTATTTGGCGATCTGCTTAAAATACAGGGCCAGGGGATCGGTTTCCTTTGGCGCCCTGGCGTATTTTTCCCTGGTGTCTTTGCGGGATTTCTTTTTTAATCTGCTCCGTTCACCTAATAAAACGACGGGATTTTCGCTGTCCCGGGTTTTTTCAGTCAGCCTCGGAGTACTCATAACAGCCCCCTTTACAAATGTTCATCATATTGTAATGTAGCCGACGGTTTGGGAAAAACTACACCCAAAAGGGTATTAAGCTGTCTTTTTTTTTAATTTCGGGGGGCTTTTGCGGGATCTACGGGGTTATTGCCGCGGTAAACCAGAAAAAAAAGCCTGGGTTTTTCCGATTTGGGATCGACGCCGAGTTTTCCCAGTTCCGTCCCGGGTTCCACCCGGTCCCCTTCTTTTACCGACAGGGTTTCGCAGCCTCCGTATACATAGAGGTAGCCCCCGGAAGCCTGGACTATGGCCACCCGGCCGAATCCCCGGTAGGGTCCGGTGGAAACCACCGTACCACGGGCGAGGCACCTTACCGGTTCATGCCGGTTCCCGGTGATCATCACCCCCTGTAGTTTGCCGGTCATATAGGAGAGCTCTTTCGCCCCCACGGGCCACCTTACGCCGCCGTCAAGGCTTGTCGAAACCCGGACCTGTTCGGAAACGGGGGCGTTTTGCCCTGAGTTGACAAGGGGTCCCGTTCCGGGGGTCCCGCTTTCCCTTGGCGGAACCGCGGTCTGCACGACCGGAACCCCGGTTTCCGCAGAGGGGTCCCCGGTTTCCGTAAGGGGGATCCTTATTTTTTCACCTTCCTTTAATACATAGGCAGGGGAAAAGCCGTTCATATCCAGTAACTCTTCCACGCTTATATTATAGCGCCGGGAGATACTGTAAAAAGTCTCGTTCTTTGAAACCCGGTACTCGCCGTAGGAGGCCGGGGAGGCGGGTATTTTTAAGCGCTGCCCCGCCCGTATCTTTTTAGCGTCGGATTCGGTCATTCCGTTCAGGGTCAGCACCACCGTGGGATTGACCCCGTAACTGCGGGCCACGGAATAAACGGTTTCCCCCTTTTGGATAACGTGGATAGTTTCGGCGCAAAGGGGAAGAGCGGCGGCCAGGAGCATAATGAACAAAAGGGGGCTTTTCTGTTTCATATCCCTTTATTATCGGAATATTGGAGACTTTCCCAAAATTGCGGTTTTGGGCCAGGCTCCACGGCGAATTTTAGTACTGGACGTGTGGAAAAATACCGATTAAAATAACGATGAGGAAAAAGTTGAAAAAATTCCTTTTACCCGCGCTGTTTTTCCTCTGCGTTTTCCCCGCCTTTTCCCAGGTAGGCGGAGTTTCCGCCCCCTTTGTGTCCCGTCTGGAAGCGGAGGTAAAAAACGGTTTTATCAGGCTCTCCTGGGATGATTCCCCGGATATCCGCGGTCCGGTGTATGTCTACCGTTCCGAAACGCCCATGACGAGTTTTGCCGCCGGCAGCCTCCCCAATCCAGCGAGGGTGCCCTACGGGACGGAATCTTACCTTGACGAGGCGGAAAAGCCGGGGACCTTCTACTATTTTGCCGTGGTCAGCGACGAACAGGGCGAAAAGTACATGCTCTTTACCGCCACGGTGGTGGTAACGGTAAAAGAGGGGGATGTGGCGGAATTTTTCCGCGACCCCTCCCTGGCGGGGGCCTATACACCGCCGCCGCCTCCCCCCCCCGGAGCGGCGGAACAGGGCCCGGCGGGCCCCATGCCGGAGGATGATGTAAACGCCGGGAATTTTGCCATACGCCGGGGAAGCAGCGCCGCCGGGGCGGCCGC
>JAISRD010000026.1 GCA_031273835.1 Treponema sp.
GAGGAGCATGGAATCGCAGCCGGCCTTCTCGATGCCGTAATTGCTGTGGGCCACGCAGAAGCCGAAACGGGCGGAGTAGGCGAACTTGGAATATTTCTGCGCCCCGTGGTTCATGTCAAAACCAGGGAGCCTGCCCGCGGTCAGGAGCTGGGCGTCGGCCGCGCTCCGGCTCACGATGAAGCGGGGTATCTTTTCCGAAATGCAGGAAGGCTCCGACCGCAGGGCCTCCTCCTCCGCCCGCCAGAAAGGATGATCCTCCCCCAGGGCCAGGACCGCGTAGGTCTTGAGGCCCCAGTAGGGGGAGCCGGGGGAATTGTAGGCGTCCGCCATAACCAGGTTGGGGTAGCCGTAACCCACCGAGAGGATGCCCCCGGCGTCGAGGATGGGGAGGGAAAACCAGCGCCGCAGGTTCCGCAGCACCAGAGCCTTCATCTGCCCCCAGGAGAGAACCTCAAGGTCCGCCAGGGCGCAGGCCGAGAAAAACGAAACCCCGGCGAAGCGGTAGCTCAAACTGCGGCCGTAGGGGATCATCGATCCGTCATGGTGAAACCAGGAGGCGAAGGAAGCGCCGAATATCCCCGCCCGCTCCCGGACGGCCCCGGCAAAGCCCTGGGGCAGGGCCGCGCCAAGCTTGGACAGCGCGAGGTTGTAGAAGTGAAAACCCATGGGGTTGTAGAGATCGTAGCCGCCCTCCGGTCCGTCCTGGTACCAGCCGTCCCCCCGGTAGAGGGATTCCATGAGGCTGAAGGATTCCCCCTCCGCCTTTTCGTCCACCGGGAGTCCCAGTTTCCGAAAGGCCGCACAGACCATGAGCCGGAAGTAGTGCCAATTCCCCAAAGGCAGTTCCCGCTTTTCGATAAACGAAAGCCAGCGGTAGAGATTCTTCCGCGTCAGCTGATCCAGGGGTTCCCAGAACTGTTCCGGCGCCAAGAGCAGGGAAAAGGCGATGGCCGCCATTTCCACCAGCCGCTGATCCCGGTCCCCGCAGTCCCCCCAGTATCCGTCGTCTTGAGGGTCCACGCCCCGGCGCAGAGTCTCCCGGATTTCACCGATGCCGGGCCAGGATCCCCCGCCCGCCAGCAGGGGGCCGACGCCCCAGAGACAGCGGCTCCAGCCTTCCATCCTGGCGATCTTGGGCGGGTACAGGGCGGCGGCGCTTCCGAGATGGTAACCCTGGGGCGCGGCGCGGGCGGCCAGGGGCTCCAGAAGATCCTCCAGGCTCCGCCGCAAATCGGAACGGGTCTTGAGGGGATTATGGTACAGGGGAAAATCAAAGCCTATTTTTTGACCGGTGTTGCCCATTCGGCTTTCCTCCGGAATTTCATCCCTGGGATTTTATCCCTTAACGGAACCTATCATAACGCCTTTGACAAAGTATTTCTGCACAAAGGGGTAAATGATGATGACCGGCACCATGGTGACCACGATAAGGGCGTATTTTATCACCGCCGCCGCCTCGGCCAGGCGCATTTGGGCTTCCGGGTCGGACACGGTGGAAGGGTCTATCTGGCTGGCCATGAGAATATCCCGCAAAAAGATCGTCAGGGGGTAAATGTTCTTGCTGTGCAGGTAGATCATGGCGTTAAAGTACGCGTTCCAGTGGCCCACCCCGTAAAACAGTACCAGTACCGCGATGATCGCCTTGGACAGGGGCAGTACAATCCGCAGGTAGTACATCAAATCGCCGCATCCATCTATCTTTGCCGCATCCAGCATCTCGCCGGGTATGCTGTTCTGAATAAAGGTCCGGGCGATGATCATGTTGTAGACCCCGATGGCGCCGGGAATCAGAATCGCCCAGGGGGTGTTGAGCATGTGGAGACTCTGGATCAGCATGTAGGCGGGAATCATGCCGCCGTTAAAAAACATGGTAAAGG
The DNA here is from genome assembly GCA_031273835.1 of Treponema sp. Lineage (GTDB taxonomy): Bacteria > Spirochaetota > Spirochaetia > Treponematales > Breznakiellaceae > JAISRD01. Next base: position 1,878 of record JAISRD010000026.1, read on the forward strand.
TAAAGAGCAGCATGAAGCCGTTCCGTCCCGGCACATCGGAACGGGACAGGCAATAGGCCGTTGTCATGGTCATGGCAATGTTTATCAGGGTGCCGAATACGGTATACAGGATAGAGTTGCGGAACCCTATCCACACCGTAGAGGTCTGAAATACCGTCTTGTAGCCTTCCAGGCTAAAGTCAACGGGCCAAAGAACCACCCTGCCGGACTGGACCGCGGGACCGGATGAAAAAGAGGCGGAGACCACGAAGACGCAGGGGTAAAGGACAATAAGAAAAAACGAGGTAAGGATGATAAAAATAACGGCATAAAATATTTTGTCGCTGACGCTGCTTTTTTTCCAGATTAAGTTCATACCGCCCCCTAGAAAATGCCGCTGCCGTTGAGTCTCTTGCTGCCCCAGTTTGCCACCACCAGGAGCAGGAAGTTAATTACCGAGTTGAACATGCCGATGGCCGCGGAAAGGGAAAAATCGTTGATGCCGCTGGCAAGCCCCACCTTGTAGACATAGGTGGAGATGACCTCGCTAAAATTGATATTAAGGCTGTTCTGCATGAGCAGGGTTTTTTCAAAGGCCACGTTCATCAGCCCCCCGACGGCCAGAATAAGCATGATGCTGGCGGTGGGCAGGATACAGGGAACGTCCACATAAAGGACCCGCTGGAACCGGGTTGCCCCGTCCACCAGGGCCGCTTCGTGGAGGGTGGGGTCCACGTTGGAAAGGGCCGCGAAATAAATAATCGAAGCGTATCCCGTTCCCTGCCACACGGCGGACCAGACATAGATATGCTTAAAATTGGCCCCCACCGCCAGGATATCCGGGGGCATGGCATTGGTTAGCTGCAGCAGGAGCGCGCCGTAAAGCCCGTTCCGGTTATTCAAAATCTGAAAGATAAGGCCCACCATGACCACGGTGGAGATAAAGTAGGGAATATAGGTAACGGTCTGGATCAGCTTTTGATAGGGCTTGATATGCATGGAGTTAAGGAGCAGGGCAAAAACAATGGGAATGGGAAAGGTCACCAGGAGGCTGTAGAACGAAAGGGTAAGGGTATTGGTTAAGACCTGTACAAATTTATAAGACTCAAAAAAACGCCTAAAGTTGGC
>JAISRD010000154.1 GCA_031273835.1 Treponema sp.
GCTTAACTTTAACTCCGGCACCTTAAACTGGGTAAACGCCGCGGCGCTTATTACCAGGGCGAAGAACGCCGCCATCAATAACTTTTTCATCCTGTACTCCTTGTTTGTATGATCTTAAGTGCTTTATAAGCCCGGAGTATATATACCACGACGGAAAAAAAGACGCAAGGACTTTTGTCCGGAACAATAATTCTGAATTTAAGATAACCACGGACCACGCGGACCTCACAGACAGCTCCGGCAGCTCCACGGACAGCTTTCTTTTCCTTTTTTGTCCCCCCCCGTACTATAATATCCTCTCCGCCCATGACGGAGACATCCAATCCGCCCTCTCCGCCAGGTCCTTCCTCCCCGCGCTTTGTCCGTTTTACCCCAAAACAGGTAACTATCAGGTCAAAATCTTAAGATTTTAAGTCAGAATCTCAAGAATCCAGGTCATATTCTTAAGAATCCAAGTCATATTCTCAAGAATCCGGGTTATATTCTTAAGAATCCGAGTCATATTCTCAAGAATTCAAGTCATATTCTTAAGAATCCAACCGTTATTTTTAACTACGAAAGGCACGAAAACCCGCGAAAGGCCCCCTTTTGGCCCCTTTTTTCGTGTTTTTCGTGTTTTTAGTGGTTAAATCCTCTTCCGCCGTGTAACGCCGCGGCACGCCGTGGTTAAACCTTCCTCCGTCCGTGGTTTCCCCGAGTTCCGCGGCTAAATTGGGAATCCCTGTTTTGAAAATTCCTTTGCACAGCGGGATTTTATGGGTTATACTTATGAAAACTGAAAGCGGAGCCATCATGAAAATCAGACTCTTCCTAGCGGCCTTTGAACAACCAACTGATAAACCAACTGATAAGCGATCACCTGATAAATCAGCGGTTACGGGAACTCCGCAAAAACCCTTCCGCGCCGCCCGCCGGAGGGCGGTGATGGAATTTCATATACGCCGGGAACTCAGGGAAGAGCACGGGCTTGAGGCGGCTCTTTTTTCCCTTACGGGGAATGTGGTGCTCTCGGAAATGCGGCAGGCCCGGGCCTTTGCGGCGAAACTCAACCTCAAGCTTGAACCGGAGAAGCGGCTCAGGGCGGGGCAGCTTAACGCCATGGGGCTTATCGACGAAATCCTCCATTATGTGACGGCCCTGTACCGGGAGCAGGTGCAGAGCGATGTTTTTGAGCGGGCCCTCTCCCGGCTGGAAGAGCGGCTGGGTTCCGGCCGTACCGGCGCTCTGCTAAAGAATTTCGGAAACCAGTTCCCCCCCCAGGCGGTTTACGCGGGCAGGCAGACCCTGGAGGCCTACCTTGAATCCTCCAGCGGGGGCGAAAGCTGCAGGGCCCTTTCCCTGGAGGAGCTGCTCATGCTGGCCCTGGCGAACCTCAACCCCGCCTTCAGGCCCTTTCTCTTTATGTTTGACGACGGGGACCTTGCCCGGGCCACGGCGTATCCCGCCGCGGTGGAGGAACTGAAGATCTTCCTCGCCGAGCTTCCCCCCTTCGGGCCGGAGGGCCAAAACCTCTGGGACCTGCTCCGGGCCCCGGCCCTGGCGTCCCCCGGTTCCCTGGAGGGCCAGCTTGAGTTTATGCGGAAAAAGTGGGGCCTTGTGCTGGGAAAGTACCTGGCCCGGCTCCTTTTGGGGCTGGACCTTATCAAGGAGGAGGAAAAGCCCTCCTTTTCCGGCCCCGGCCCCAGCGAGGCCTATACCTACGGGGGCCTGGAAAACGAATACGAGCGTTTCAGCCCCGATCAGGACTGGATGCCCCGGACCGTACTCATGGCGAAGAGCACCCTGGTGTGGCTCTTCCAGCTTTCAAAAAAATACCGCAGGGAAATCGCCCGGCTGGATCAGATCCCCGACGAGGAACTGGACGAACTTGCCCGCCGGGGCTTTACCGGCCTCTGGCTCATCGGCCTTTGGGAGCGCAGCGCCGCCAGCAAGACGATCAAACAGTGGACGGGCAACCCCGAGGCGGCGGCGTCGGCCTACAGCCTCCGGGACTACGACATCGCCGAGGAACTGGGGGGCTGGGGGGCCCTGACCAATCTGCGGGAACGCTGTTACCGCCGGGGCATACGGCTCGGTTCCGACATGGTTCCCAACCACACGGGCATCGACAGCCGCTGGATCATCGAACATCCGGACCGTTTTCTCCAGCTCCCCTATTCGCCCTTTCCGCAGTACAGCTTTAACTGCGGGAACCTTTCGGGCAGGGAGGACATCACCGTCCAGATCGAAGACCGCTATTTTACCCGCAGCGACGCGGCGGTGGTGTTCAGGCGCATCGACAACCGTACCGGGGAAACCCGCTTTATCTACCACGGCAACGACGGCACTTCCATGCCCTGGAACGATACCGCCCAGATCGATTTTCTCAATCCCGAAGCCCGGGAGGCGGTGATACGGACTATCATCGGGGTATGCCGGCAGTTTTCCATTGTGCGCTTCGACGCCGCCATGACCTTAGCCAAGCGCCACATCCAGCGGCTCTGGTACCCCGAACCGGGACGGGGCGGGGACATCGCAAGCCGGGCCGAACACGCCATAAGCGCCGGGGAATTTAACCGCCGCATCCCCAACGAATTCTGGCGGGAAGTGGTGGACCGCTGCGCCGCCGAAGCCCCCCATACCCTGCTCCTGGCCGAGGCGTTCTGGATGATGGAAGGCTATTTTGTCCGCACCCTGGGGATGCACCGGGTCTACAATTCGGCCTTTATGAACATGCTCAAAAACGAGGACAACGCCAAATACCGGGACACGATCAAAAACACCCTGGAATTTGATCCCGAAATCCTGAAGCGCTTTGTCAATTTTATGAACAACCCCGACGAGGAAACCGCCGCGGTCCAATTCGGCAGGGGGGACAAGTACTTCGGGATCTGTACGCTGCTGGTAACCATGCCGGGGCTCCCCATGTTCGGCCACGGCCAGATAGAGGGCTTCGAGGAAAAATACGGCATGGAATACCGCCGTTCCTACCGGGACGAAGAACCCGATACCGCTCTGGTGGGCCGCCATGAACGGGAGATCTTCCCCCTGATGAAAAAACGGGGGCTCTTTTCCGGCAGCGCCGCTTTCTGTCTCTACGACTTTTTTGCCGGCCCCTCGGTGAATGAAAATGTCTTCGCCTATTCCAACCGCTCCGAAGAGGGCCGCGCCCTGGTGCTGTACAACAACAGCTACGGCCGGACCTCCGGCTGGATAAAGGAAGGGGCGGTGCATATCCCCCAAAAGGACGGTTCCCGCCGCCGGGACAGCCTCTGTTCCGCCCTGGGCCTGGAGGCGGGGGACAAGCGCTTCGCCCTGTTTCGGGAGCAGCGTTCGGCCCTGTGGTTCATCCGTTCCTCCAGGGACCTTGCCGAGCGGGGTTTTTTTGCCGCCCTGAACGGCTACGAAGCCCAGGTGTTTTTGGACATCCACGAAGTACAGGATGATGAGCGGGGCTGCTGGGCCCGGCTTAACCACGATCTTGACGGCCGGGGCGTCCCCGACCTGGAAGCCGCCCGGATGGACATT
>JAISRD010000185.1 GCA_031273835.1 Treponema sp.
ACAGACAGGCTGGTCGGTGATGCGGTGGTGGTAAGCGCCCTTTCCGATAGTCCGAAGATGGTTGTCCAATCGGTGGACATTGAGGCTAAACGGGTTAACACCATTTGGTTTTCCGATGGCCATGAAGCGCAGACCGGAACCTTTCCCGCCACATCGCTGGACAGGGCGCCGGAGGAACTTCCGGCGGTGAAGAAAAAAGTAAAAACAAAAAGCCCGGCGAAAGAAACCGCAGGAAAGCGGCGTTCCCGGTCATAAAATCCCCTCTGTTTTGTTTTAATAAAAACAAAAGTGATTTGAATACACGGCTCTTGTGGTTGCTGTTCCTCCCCCTGGCCCTGGGCTGTTCCAGGCTGAACGGCCCGGAGAGGTCCGGGGGGACGGACGGCCAAACCGAATTGGTTTTGGGTACGGTCTGCCGTATCAAGCTCTATGGAGAGGGAAATCAGGCGCTTTACCGGCGCCTTTTTGACCGGCTCCGGGAGCTTGACGGGCTGCTGAGCGCCCACGCGGCGGACTCGGAACTTTCCCGGATAAACGGCGCCGCGGGAAACGCCCCGGTGAGTGTTTCGCGGGAGCTTATGGCTGTTCTGGAACGGGCCCTGTATTTTGCCGAAGCCTCAGGCGGCGCCTTTGATCCCACCGTGGGCCCCCTGGTAAAACTCTGGGACCGGGGGCCGGGGGGCTCCGAAGCCTTTTCCCCGGAGCCGGAGGAGGGGCAAAGCATACCCTCCCCGGAGGAAATCGCCGCCGCCCTGGCCCTGGTTGACTGGCGGGAGCTTTTTCTGGACCGGGGCGGGGGGACGGCCTTTCTTTCCCGGCCCGGCATGTCCCTGGATTTAGGGGCCATTGCCAAGGGCTATGCCGCCGACGAGCTGGTCCGCATATTGGAAGAAACCGGTACGGCCGCCGCGATCATCGACCTGGGGGGGAACATCTATGCCCACGGGGAAAATCCGGCGGGAAGGCCCGAAGCCCCAGGGGGCCGGAAGCTGTGGCGTATAGGGATACAGAACCCCCTGGACAAACGGGGGGCCTATGCGGGGGTAGCGGAACTTAAGGACCTTTCGGCGGTAACATCGGGGGTCTACGAGCGGTTTTTTATTTACCGCGGAAAACGCTACCATCATATCCTCGATACCTCTACGGGGTATCCCGTGGAAAACGGCCTCCTTTCGGTAACGATCTTCCACCGGTCCTCCATGGACGCCGACGCCCTGTCCACCGCGGTTTTTGCCCTGGGTTATGAGGGGGGAAAGGCCCTGGCCGAAAAGGAAGGGGCCGTCCCGCTCTTTATTTTTGAGGATAAAACCGTTTCAGGCGGGGGGACGGCGTTTAAGCTGACCGATGATTCATTCCGGAAAATTACGGGCCGATCCCCGCCAGCTCCATCTCAAAAATAAGGAAGCTGTCCGGCGGTATGGCGCCGTTTCCCGCCCCCCGCTCCCCATAGGCCAGTTCCGGGGGAATAACGGCAAGCCGTTTTTCGCCGGTCCTCATATCCAGGATGGTCTTGTCCCAGCCGGGGATGACCCGGCCCAGGCCGGCTTCAAACTGCAGGGGCCCGCCGTGGGCTTCGGAGGCGTCGAATACTTCGCCGGAAATAAACATCCCCTTGTAGTTAACCGTCACGGTATTCCCCGGTTTGGGTTTTTCCCCCCTCCCTTCCTCCTGAATCATATAGAGGAGTCCCTCGCCGCCCTGCTTAAGGCCGGGATAGGACGCGTGAATTTGGGCGAGGTCGTTTTCGCGGCGGGCCCTGGCCCTGGCATCGGCATTTTCCCGGGCCTGTTTAACAAGGCCGTCAAAGGCGGCCTGATCCGCCTTAAAGGCCTGGGCGGCGGAACCGTTCCGTATTATCCTGATCCGGTTTATTTTATCGCCCTGTTTGATCGCGTTAACCACCCCCTGACCCTCGACTACCCTGCCGAAAACCGTATGAAGATCGTCCAGCCAGGGGGTTTCGGTATGGGTGATGAAGAATTGGCTGCCGTTGGTGCCCGGTCCCGCGTTGGCCATGGAAAGCACCCCCGGACCGTCGTGGCGCAGGGTGGGATCAAATTCATCGGGAAACTGGTAGCCGGGGCCCCCCGAACCGCTGCCCAGGGGGTCTCCGCCCTGGATCATAAAGTTACTGATTACCCGGTGGAAAGTTAGTCCGTCGTAAAAGGGTTTGCCTCCGCAGACCTGCATTTTTCCCTCCGCCAGGGCCGCGAAATTACACACCGTTAAGGGGGCCTTGGTATATTCCAGCTTGACCACGATTTCGCCCCTGCCGGTTTCGATACGGGCGAAAAGGCCGTCCCCAAGGGCGTTACCCGGCGCGGTCTGGGCGGCGGCGTCACTGAGCTGGACCTTCGGGGGCCATTCCCTGGTACAGGAAAAAAACGCCAAAAGCACGATGGAACCCCAGGCGGGGATTTTCTTTAGTACAATCACGGCAACCTCTGAAGATCATCCTACCATAGACACCGGCTGTGTTACAATCTATAATGGTAAAATGGACCTTACCGAGATTCAGGATGAGCTGCTCCGGCAGGAATACCCAAATCTCCTTCCTGATCACGATCCTGATATTGAACGGTACTACTATCTGCGATCCATGGGACACGATCATAGCGCCCTGATTATATACCAGAACAGGATCAAGCCCCGCTATCCCGACGAAGAATTCCGTACCTGGCTGCTCCGCTCCTACCGACGCCATGATCCGGCTTTCCGGGGGCTTTTAGCCAAGGGTTACCGCATGCTGGGCGCCCGCTCCCTGGAACGGCTCAAAAACCTCATTTTCCACATTGCCCTTCAGGTCAATTCTTACAATGAAAAGGATGTGTATTCCACGATCAAAACCGCCGAAGAGATACTTAAATTTCTGCCCCCGGAACGCTTTGAGGCGGTGGCGTCGATGGAACGCTATCTTCGCTATGCCACGGCCCTCAATTTAATGGCGGACGCCATGGACAAGGCCGCCAGGCTGGTCCAGGCCTATCTTACCGATACGCTTTCGGTGGTGGAAGAGGAACGCCGCCGCCGCTCCGAGGCGGAGACGAGAAACAGGGAACAGGAGATGCAGCGGCTGGTTAGGGCCGATTGGGAAAGTTATCTTTACCAGAAGAAACACGGCGCGCCGGCGCCGTTAATCGACCTTTCTTCGGTGGTATTTTCTCCCGCCGATTTGGCCCGTATCGAAATCCCCCTTTACAAGCGTTTTGAGGATCAGATCCTTGCCTATTGTATCAAGTACTGGAATGCCATGAATGATCCCGCCTTTGAGCGGGTACTGTTTCTCTATTCCCGCAAATACGGAAAGAAGAACTACGATGTTTATATGGCCATAAGGCGCGGGCAGATGGCCAAGCAAAGGGATGATGAAATCCTTGCGTCTATTATGGGGATGCTGGTAACGGGATATTACTATTCAGTACAGGGGGATATTTACCTCCAGCGGAACTGGAATGTGATTAAACGTACCCTTCTGAATCAGAACAAGGCTTTGCCTTCCCCGGCCAGGGCGGCGCTCAAATCCGGGGCGGGGACCCCGGCGGCGGGGGTCCCCGCCCGGCATAAGCCCGCCGGACCCGTCCTTAAACCGCGGGCCGGAATTGCCCCCAGGCCGGCCTCCGGCGGCGGGCCGGCCTCCGGCGGCGGGCCGGGCGCTGCAGCCCGGCTCACCGCGGTGGTCGCGAAGCCGGCCGTCAAGTCTCCGGCCCCAAGATCCCCCGGGGCGGAACCGTTGACGGTAAAGGTCCCCGGCAGACTTAAGCCCGCCGGGGAACCCCGGACAACGATACTGCCCAAAAAACCAGCGGCCGCCGCCGCAAAGCCGGCGGTTCCTGTACGCGCCGCGGCTGCCACCGTCAAACCGGCAGTTCCTGCCCGTTCCGCGCAGCCTCCCGTAAAGCCGGCGGTTCCTGTTCGTCCTGCGGCTGCCGCTGTCAAACCGGTAGTTCCCGCCCGTCCCGCGGCTGCCACCGTCAAACCGGCAGTTCCTGCTCGTCCCGCGCAGTCTCCCGCAAAACCGGCTGTCCCTGCCCGTTCAGCGCAGCCTCCCGCAAAGCCGGCTGTCCCTGCCCGTCCAACGCAGTTTCCCGTAAAACCCTCCGTCCGTCCGGGCGCTTCCGCCCCGAAGTCACGGGCCCCTTCTCCCCCGCCAAAAAAGCAGGGCCACTTTACCGCTCAGTCCCTTGAAAAAGCCAAAGGTTCGGTATCGGACAGGCTTAAGGAACTGTCGGGCCGTTCCTACGACGTTTACCAGGACCGCTTTCTTGCCAA
>JAISRD010000201.1 GCA_031273835.1 Treponema sp.
ACCGGTAAGATCAAGCCCGTGGCCAAACAGATCTTCGCCAATCCCAAGGTGGAAATCTGCGCTATGGACAAGCAGAACCGCTGGATCCGCATAGCCGGGGAGGCCATCGAAGATCCCCGGGTGGAAGCGAAGAAGCATATGCTCGATGCCTACCCCCAACTCAGGGATCGCTACAGCGAAACCGACGATAACACGCTAGTCCTTTACCTCAAAAACGCCGTTGCCAGTATCGAGTCTTTTGGAGGCGAAAAGAAGGTCATAAAGTTCTAGGGCATGGCGGCCCATCGGATTCCGCCATAACGTTAGGCGGCATAAAATCCTGAAGTACATTAATGTTTACCTATGGCTAATATTACCGGCACCGGAAAACCTGAATATCTCAATAGATGCGAACCCAATCTCCTCAATTTTGGCATTTTTTTTTCATTAAGGCCCTGTTATCCATCGATGACCGGGAGGATGACAAGGACATATGGGAAACTTCTTTGCGGGTTCACCCTTCGGCGCGGGGACCGCCGCGGCCCTTGCGGTTATCAGGCTTATCAATAACGCGCGGAAGGGAAAAGGCGGCTGCGGCTGTTCCAAATGCGGTGATTCTTAAGCGCCGTAGGGGCCCGGCCGCCGGCGACGGGAAGATGAAAAACGGAGCGCCGGTTTGTCAACAAAAACCGGCGTTCTCCGTTCCGCTTGTGCTCTACTTTACCGCCTCGAATCCCTGTTTAAGGTCATCAAGTATATCGTCGATGTGTTCGGTTCCGATTGAAAGCCGCACGGTGTTCGGCTTGATCCCCGATTCAAGAAGTTCGCTTTCGCTCATCTGGGAATGGGTGGTGGATGCGGGGTGGATCACCAGGGACTTGACGTCCGCCACATTGGCCAGAAGCGAAAAAAGCTCAAGTTTTTCGGTAAAGCGCTTGGCCTTGTCCGCGTCTCCCTTGAGTTCGAAGGTGAAAATAGACGCGCCGCCCCTGGGGAAGTACTTTTTGAAAAGCCCGTGATCCCGGTGGGAGGGGATGCCGGGATGGTTTACCTTTTCCACCTGGGGATGGGTTGAAAGGAATTCCACCACCTTGGCGGTATTTTCCGTATGCCGTTCCACCCGGAGCGAGAGGGTCTCCAGGCCCTGGAGGAAGAGGAAGGCGTTAAAGGGGGAAAGGGCCGATCCGGTATCCCGGAGCAGGGTGGTCCGGGCCTTGATGATATACGCAAGGTTGCCCACCGCCTGGGTAAAGATCACGCCGTGGTAGCTGGGATTGGGCTTGCTGAGGCCGGGGAATTTGTCGCTGGCGGCCCAGTCAAATTTGCCGGCATCCACGATAACGCCGCCTATGCTGGTGCCGTGGCCGCCTATGAATTTGGTCGCCGAATGGACAACAACATCAACGCCGTATTCTATGGGCCGCAGCAGATAGGGGGTGGCGAAGGTACTGTCCACAATGGCGGGGATGCCGTGCTTATGGGCAATATCGGCCACCGCTTGTATATCAACGATACTGGCGTTGGGGTTCCCCACGGTTTCAAAGAACAGGGCCTTGGTATTGGGTTTGATGGCCTTTTCAAAATTGGCGGGATTGCTGCCGTCAACAAAGCTTACCTCGACCCCCAGGTCCTTAAAGGTATGGGCAAAAAGATTATAGGTCCCGCCGTAGATCTGGGTATCCGAGACAATGTGATCCCCCGACCGGGTGATATTCTGGATTGCGTAGGTGGTGGCGGCGGCCCCCGAGGCGGCTGCCAGGGCGGCTACGCCCCCTTCCAGGGCGGCGATGCGCCTCTCAAAAACATCCCAGGTGGGATTCATGATACGGGTATAGATATTCCCCGTTTCGGCAAGGGCAAAGCGGTCCGCTGCGGATTTTGAACTGGGAAATACATAGGACGTGGTCTGATAGATGGGCACCGCCCTTGCGTCGGTGGCCGGGTCGGGCCGCTCCTGTCCGGCGTGGACCTGGAGGGTTTCAAACTGATACTTCTTTTCTGCCATAATAAAACTCCTTAGGTTAATTCCTATTATTTCAATAGGTTTAATATAAAATAGCTTTTCGATATTACTCTTGTCAAGTCCTAAAACACCTATAGCGGAAATTTTCTTTTTATTCTACTATTGTTTCTTCAAGGGGATGTTCCCCGGGGAGGTACAGATGGCGCAGGCAGGACGGCCGGACAATGTTCGGCTTGGGGTTGGGCAAAAGCTGGGGTTCGGTATCTTTGACCTGGGGGGGAATATGCTCTTTACCCTCATGGGTTTCTGGTGCCTTAAGTACCTTACCGACGTGGCGGGCCTTGGCGCCCTTTTTGCCGGAATGGCGGTAATGATAGGCAAGGGCTGGGACGCCGTAACCGACCCGATGATGGGCTTTATCTCCGACAGAACCATCACCCCCCTGGGACGCCGCCGGCCCTATCTGCTCGCCGGGGCCATTCCCATGATGCTGACCCTGTGGCTCTTTTTTACCGCCCCGGCCATAGCGAACCAGGTCCTACTGATGTTTTGGGCCACCGGGACCTTGATGATGGTCAATACGGCCTCAACGGTAATCAATATCCCCTATTCTTCATTGACCCCCGAACTTACCGATGATTACCACGAACGGACCAGCCTCAACGGATACCGTTTCGGCTGCGCCGTATTCGGAACCCTCATCGGGGCGGCCGCGGTGGAGCCCCTGGCGGGGGCTTTTGGCGGCGCCGTTCCCGGCTGGTCTAAAATGGGGCTGATCCTGGGGGCGATAATGACCATAGTCACCCTTTTGACCTTCATCGGCACTAAAGAAAAAAAACATACCCGCGAAGACATTCCCACCGAGGGGTTTTTCGCTACTTATAAAGCGGTATTTACCAACAAACCCTATGTTATCCTTTTTTTGACCTATGCCCTGCATATGACGGCAATCAATTTTCTGCAGAGCATTCTGGCCTACTATGTGGAATACCTCTATCCGAACAGCTTTGAGTTTCTCGGCCTCAACCTGACCACCATTTCCATGATGGCCCTGCTGTTGACCGCCATGGTGTTTATCCCTGTGTCGGTGGCGGTGTCCAGGAAAATCGGAAAAAAGAGAACTTACCAGATCTGTTTTGCCGTAATAGGCTCGGCCTGTATCATTGTCGCCGCTGTGGGCCATTTGTTAAGCGTACCCTATTTTCTGGCCCTTCTGGCCTATGCGGGCATAGGGGTGGGATTCAGCTATGTGGCCCCCTTTGCCATGGTGCCCGACACGGTTGAATACGACGCGGTCAAGACCGGTGAGCGGAAGGAGGGGGCCTACTACGGTATGTGGACCTTTATCTCCAAAGTAGGCGCCGCCCTTTCAATGTTTATTTCGGGACTTATCCTTAAACTGGGGGGCTATGCTGCCAATACCGTCCAGGGCCCCGGCGCCCGGCTGGCAATCAGGATCATCATCGGCCCCATTCCGGCGCTGATTTTCCTCGCGGCCCTGCTGTTGATGCAGTTCTACACCCTGGATGAAAAAAGCTACAAGAAGCTTATGGGCCAGCGGGAGGATTAATTCCGTACGGGTGGCAGCGAGTACGGGCCGGGGGGCCCGCCGCTCACGCCCACTTAATAAACCCGGTACGGTAGGGATGTACCAGGGCCTCGTGTTTGGGAAGTATGCGCACCGTGTGGCCCTGGTGTCCCGTATCGATACATTCTATCCGCACCTGGTAAACCCACTCGGATCCTTCCTGCTGGAGGGCCCTCATTTCGGTGCGGCGGGCGTTCCTCAGTTCCTGGCTCTGATGCGAAACCGATCCGTGGTACAGTTCCACCTGCACCTCGTCGGGGGAAAGGCCCGCAAGATCGATATGGGCGGATACCGTAAGGGAGTCCCCCCGCTGCATCACCGGTTTGGCGTTGGATTCAATTTTACTGATCCTCAGCCGGTCCCACGCGGCCTTGAGCCTGCCTATATAAGCGGCCAGGACCTTTGATTCGGCATAATCATCCTTGACAATGCGGCGGTAATTTTTAAGGGCCGGGAAGTAGAACATATTGGAATAATCCATGAGCATACGGTGGCTCGACATGGACTGGCCGATTACCTTCATGCAGGTTTTCATCCGCTTGATCCATTCGCGGGGAAGGTTGTCCCGGCCCCGCTGGTAGAACAGGGGAATAATGTCCCGTTCCAGAAGGTCGTAGAGGGCCTTGCTTTCAATATCGTCCTGCAGTTTTTCATCCTGGTACTGCTCACCCTGGCCTATGGCCCAGCCCAGTTCGGGGTCGTAGGCTTCGTCCCACCATCCGTCCAATATGGAACAGTTAAGGACCCCGTTCATGGCGGCCTTCATACCGCTGGTACCGGAGGCTTCCATGGGCCGCCGGGGGGTGTTGAGCCACACGTCGGCGCCGGAGGTAAGGTAGCGGGCCACGGTCATATCGTAGTTTTCGATAAACACGATACGGCTTATCACATCGTTCTTTTCCGCAAAGTGTATGATTTCCCGGATCAGTTCCTTGCCGGGCATATCCATGGGATGGGCCTTGCCGGCAAAGATCAGCTGTATGGGCCTGTCGTTGTCCTTAAGGAGCCTTAAAAGCCGTTCGGGGTCGCGGAGGAGCAGATTACCCCGCTTGTAGGTGGCAAAGCGGCGGGCAAAGGCCAGGGTTAAGACATAGGGGGAAAGGGCGTCTTCGGCCTGCTGGAGCCGCCGCTCCACCGCGCCGGTGCGCTTTAGGTGCTGCCGTATGCGATCCCGGGCAAAGGCCACAAGCCGTTCCCGGCGGCGTTCGTGGGTACGCCAGAGTTCCTCGTCGGAGATACGGTCCATGCGGTTCCAGACCGCAAGATCCGTCTGCTCTTCCTCAAAGCGGGGGCCGAAATAACGGTCCAGAAGATCCACCATATTGCTGGATACCCAGCTGCGGGGATGAACCCCGTTGGTTACATGGTGAATGGGCACTTCGTCCAGCGGGAGCCCCGGCCAGAGGCCCTTCCACATACTCCGGGACACTACCCCGTGAAGCCGGGCAACGCCGTTGGCATAGGCGGCAAGCTTAAGGGCCAGCACGGTCATGCAGAAATTTTCATGATCGTCGCCGGGCCGTTCCCGCCCCAGGCCGAGAAATTCCTTCCAGGATATTCCCAAAATGCCCGGCCAATCCTTAAAGTATTTTTCCAGAAGGCCCACGTCAAAGCGTTCATTCCCGGCGGGAACCGGGGTATGGGTGGTAAAGATATTGGTGGCCCAGACCGCCTCCTGGGCTTCGTAGAAGTTAAAGCCCTTTTCCGCCATGATCTCGCGGATGCGTTCAAGCCCCAGAAAAGCGGCGTGGCCCTCGTTCATGTGGGCCGCCGCCGGGTTGATCCCCAGGGCGCGGAGGGCCCGGATTCCGCCTATCCCTAAGAGTATTTCCTGCCGCATCCGGGTTTCCTTGTCCCCGCCGTAGAGGGCGGCGGTTACATCCCGTATGTCCGGGGCGTTTTCTTCAATGTTGGTATCCAGGAGGTAGAGGGAACTGCGGCCCACCCTTACTTCCCATATCTGGGCCGCGGCCTGACGGCCCGCCAAATCCACGGTGATCTTTATGGGGTCCCCGTTTTTATCGAGTTTCCGTTCTACCGGCATATTGTACCAGTCGTTTTCCGGATAGCTTTCCTGCTGGAAGCCGTCGGCGTTGAGGACCTGGGTAAAATAGCCCTGCCGGTACAGGAAGCCCACCCCGACCAGGGGAAGCCCCAAATCGGAGGAAGTTTTCATGTGATCCCCCGAAAGTATCCCCAGACCCCCGGAATAAATAGGCAGGGATACGTCCATACCGTATTCCATGGAAAAATAGGCCACCACGTCTTTCCTGGACCCCCGGTACCAGGTTTCGCCCTTTTTGTACTTCTGGAAACGGGCGTAAACCTCCTCCAGGGCGGCCAGGTAGGAATCGTCCTGGGCTACCTGGGCCAGCCTTTCCTGGCTCACCATCCCCAGGGTCCGCACGGGACTCTGCTGGGTCTCAAGCCATGCGTCATAGTCCAGCCTGATAAAAAGCTGGATTGCGTCAAAATTCCAGGAAAGCCAGAGATTCCGGGCTATCTCTTCCAGGGGCTTTAACGCATTCGGCAGTTTTGGTTTTACGGTATAGGTGGATATATTCATAATAAACAGTTTAGACCATTACAGGGGGGATGTAAAGGCGGCGGCCTACTCGTAACCGATTATCTTATCCGTATAAAGCGGAACGATGGTTTTATGCTCCGGTACTACCAGCACCTCGTCTTCGTCAAAAACGCCGTTCAGCATCTTTTCCAGAAGGCCGGGACTGCCGGTTTCCTCCTGATAATCCCACTTCAAATAGGCGGCGCATTTTTGGGTATAGGAACGGTAATAAGCGGCGCCGCCGAGGCAGGGCCAGTCAATAAAAACCGCCCGGTTATACGACGTAAACCAGCCCTGCTCCGCCTCCATGAGGTATTCCGCGTTATCCTCCCCGTATTTCTCAAGATAGGCCTTATAGGTATTGGTATACCGTTCCTCGCCGGGCTGCAGGGAACATTCTATCCAGCCCCTTGAGTACCAGTATATTCCGGCATGGCCGTGAAAGAGTTCGTCATAACGCCTTCGGGAACCTAACAGGAGGGTTATACAGTCATGGGCCCTGGGAACTACCAGGGGGATATCTCCGCTTTTGAGGCCGGCGATGCTGTTATCACAGAGCCCGTAAATAAGCAGTACATAATCGTAGGAGGGGGTCATGCCAAAATGATTGTACGGGAAGCCCTTATTGGCGTTTTGAATTTCCTCCGCCAGTCTGGACCGCAGTTCATCGGGTTTCTCATGAAGCCCCTGGGGCAGATAGCTCACATCGACATAACACCTGGAAAGACTGCCCAAATAGGATATTTCGCGTTTCAATACATCACAGGCGATTACTTTGAGTTTTAACATAAACCCGGCCTTTTCCCGCCAATGTGCGGTAAAAGAAATTTCGCCTGTAATTATACCGGGCGGCATATTTCCCGTCCAGCGCAAACCCCGGAGGATTCAGCTTCCTCTTTTTTTACCTTCGTACCCTTCGCAGGTTAAAAATTCCCCTGTAAAAAAATACTTGCGCATTTTCCCCTGCCGTGATATATTCTTGCCCATGGTGCTTATTTCGCTTGCAGTCAACACCCGCTTTTTCCCCGTTTTAGCGGCTGAAAAAGTTCTTTCCACCACCCCCCCCCCCCCCCGATAGGTTTACTAGGAATTACCTCCGTTTTCTAAATTCTCCAAAAGAATACTCAAACTTCCTCAAACCGCTTCCGCTGCCCTCTGTCGTTTTTTCGCCGGATAGCAGGCCCCCTATTACACAGTCTCTTATTACTAAAAAACCCCCGGAATCAAGACCGGAATCTGACAATTCCCCGGATGTTATCCGGGCAGGGCTTGAACCGGGGTTTTTAGTTTATTCCATCCGAAGGAGGGAATACAAGATGAAAAAGAAAATTTTATTTACGGGAAT
>JAISRD010000207.1 GCA_031273835.1 Treponema sp.
GCCCTCTTCGACAGCATCGACACCGCCTCCTCCTGCCTGCGTATGTTCCGGGGGATGATGGAGGAGGCCGTCTTTAACGCCCCCCGGATGAGGCGGGCCTGCGCCGGGGGCTTCCTCGAGGCCACCGACGCCGCCGAATACCTGGTGCGGAAGGGCCTTCCCTTCCGCAGGGCCCACGAAACGGCGGCCCTCCTGGTCCGGGACTGTATCGCGGCGGGACAGGCTTCCCTGGGCGAAAGGACCCTGGGGGAGCTTAAACAGCGTTCCCCCCTTTTTGAGGCGGATATTTACGCCGCCCTGGAACCCGGGGCCTGCGTCCAGGCCAGAAAGCTCCCCGGCGGCCCCGCCCCCGGCGAGGTGCTGCGGCAGATAGGGGTCCTGCGAAAAACGCTTGAGGGGTGAGCGGCCCGGCTGGCTGAACTTGACTGTGCCCTGTTTTTTATTAACTTCTGATTTCCAGTTCTTCCCTTTCCCGTATTTCGTAGAGTTTTTTGTCCAGTTCGGCAAGCTTCATCTGCTGGAGGGCCCGTTTGTATTCCACGGGAAGCACCTTGATAAACTTGAGTTTATACTCCCCCCAGTTATCCAGAATGTTTTTCGCGTAGGCCGAATTGGTCCAGTACACATGCCTTGAAACCGTATCCTTTACAAAATGTTCGTCCTCTTCGTTGTCAAGCCCGGAAAGTTCCACCATTCCCTTGTTAAGGAAATACCGGAAGCCGCCGTCCGTATCCAGCACATAGGCGATGCCCCCGGACATGCCGGCGGCGAAGTTACGGCCCACCTTTCCCAGCACCACAAGCCTGCCGCCGGTCATATACTCGGCGCAGTGATCCCCGGTGCCTTCCACCACCGCGGTGGCTCCGGAATTCCGCACGCAGAAACGTTCCCCGGCGGCCCCGGCGGCGTAGAGTTCCCCCGAGGTGGCGCCGTAGAGCACCGTATTTCCCGCGATGATATTCTCATTGGTCTTGAAGGACGATCCCGGCGGGGGGGCCAGGACAATGCGGCCCCCGGAAAGGCCCTTGCCCAGATAATCGTTGGCGTCCCCGGCAAGCCGGAAGGTGATCCCCTTGGCGAGGAAGGCGCCGAAACTCTGCCCCGCGGAACCGGAAAAATCCACGGTGATAAAATTCTCGGGAAGCCCGTAGGCGGCGAAGCGCCTGCTGACCTCCCAGGAAAGCATGGCCCCCACGGCCCGGTCGGTATTTTTTACGGCCAGGCTGAAATTGGCGGGGACCTTTTTTTCCAGGGCGTTAAGGCATTTTTCGATGAGGGTCCTGTCAAGCACGTCCTTTATTTTATGGATCTGGGCGCCTTCGTTCCGTATCGCCCGACCTCCGGGAATGCCCACAGGGCCCCGCTCCCTGTAGAGCAGGGCGGAAAGGTCGATATGGGCGGATTTCCCCCCGGCGCTTTTTTTCTGAACCAGCAGATCGCAGCGGCCCACAAGGTCGTCGAATTTTCTAAACCCCAGTTCCGCCATGATTTCCCTGGTTTCCCGGGCGAGGAAGCGGAAAAAATTGATGAGGTATTCACTCTTTCCCATAAAGCGCCCGCGGAGTTCCGGGTCCTGGGTGGCCACCCCCATGGGACAGGTATTCTCGTGGCACTTACGCATCATCACGCAGCCTAAGACGATCAGCGCGGAGGTACCGAAGCCGAATTCTTCAGCGCCGAGCATACCGGCTGTTACGATGTCCCGTCCGGTCTTGAGCTGGCCGTCGGTCATCAGCCTTACCCTGCCCCGCAGCCCGTTCCGCACCAGGACCTGCTGGGTTTCGGCAAGCCCCAGCTCCCAGGGGAGCCCCGCGTGGCGTATGCTGGACTGGGGGCTTGCCCCGGTTCCGCCGTCATAGCCGGAAATAAGTATATTATCCGCGTGGGCCTTGGCGACCCCGGCGGCTATGGTCCCCACTCCGGTTTCGGACACAAGCTTTACGCTGATCCGCGCTTCGGGGTTGGCGTTCTTTAAGTCGAAGATCAGCTCCGCCAGATCCTCGATGGAATAGATGTCGTGATGGGGGGGCGGGCTTATCAGGGTAACCCCCGGGGTTGAATGCCTGGTTTTGGCGATTAGGGCGTCCACCTTGTGCCCCGGAAGCTGCCCCCCCTCGCCGGGTTTTGCCCCCTGGGCGATCTTGATCTGAATTTCCGCGGCGTTTGCCAGATATTCGCTGGTTACCCCGAAGCGGGCCGACGCGACCTGCTTGATGGCGCTCCGCAGGAGCCGGCCGTCGCCCTGAACGGGGAAACGCTGGGGATCTTCGCCACCTTCGCCGGAATTACTGCGGCCCTTAATCGAATTCATCGCCGCGGCTATGGTTTCATGGGCTTCCTTTGAAATGGAACCGAAGGACATGGCCCCGGTGGTAAAGCGCTTCATGATCTCCTCTTCGCTTTCCACTTCTTCCAGGAGAACCGGAACGGCGGGCCCCTCTTCTCCACTCCCCGGCGGGACAAAATCTATGAGCCCCCGTATCACATGGGGGGCCCCGTTAAGGCTGTCCGCGGCGGCGCTGAACTGCTTGAACCTGCCGTAATCGCCGGTCCGGGCGGCCCATTGCAAAAGATGGATCGTTTCGGGATTCCATGCGTGGCGCTCGCCGTTCTTGCGCCACCGGTACTGGCCCGTTCCCCGGAGCAGGGTATCCTGAAAAGCCGGGGCGGGATGCTTTTCCCATTCGGACCGGGCCTCCGTATATTCACAGCGGGCCTCCGCTTCCAGTTCCGCGAAACCCGCCCCGCCTATGCGGCTCCGGGTCCCCCGGAAACACTTTTCCATCACGGCGGGGGAAAGGCCCACGGCCTCAAATACCTGGGCCCCCCGGTAGGAACGGAGCGTACTGGTCCCCATTTTGGACATCACCTTGAGCATGGCCTTGGCCAGGCCCTTGAGGTAATTTTTCCGGGCGGCAAGAAAATCCCCCGGCCGCTTTCCCAGGGGAACTTGATTGCCGCCGGGAACCGGGCTCCCGCCGGAAACCAGGTTCCCGTAAAGGGGAACCTTGCACAGGGCTTCGAGGGAAGCCAGGGCCCCGTAGGGGGCCACCAGGTCGGCGCCGTAACCGAAGAGCAGGGCGAAGTGCATCGGCTCCCGGGGTTCGGCGGATTCGACGATCAGCGAGGCGTCCATACGCAGCCCCGCGGCGATAAGCCCGTGGTGTACGGCCCCCGCCGCCAAAAGGGCCGGAACGGGACAGAGCCCCGCCGCCGGATCGAGGGCCGCCCTGTCGGAGAGGATGAGCAGCGAGGCCCTCCCTTTTACCGCGGCGGAGGCCGCTTCCACAAGCCCGTCCAGGGCGGCCTCAAGGGGGCCGTTGTTATCATCAACCTTAAAGACCGTGTCCAGTACGGCGGATCGATAGCCCTTGATCTCCAGGAGCTTCCCCAAATCCTCCCCGGTCAGAATGGGGTTAAGTACTTTGATACGCCTGCAGTGTTCCGCCGTCTCTTCAAGCAGATTCCTCTGGGGGCCCACAAAACTCGTCAGGGTCATCACCAGGTCTTCCCGGATTGAATCAATGGGCGGATTGGTCACCTGGGCAAAGACCTGCTTAAAGTAGGCGTAGACCCGCTGGGGCTTATCCGAAAAAACCGCCAGGGGGGTATCGGTCCCCATGGAACTGGTGGGCTCCTGGGCGCTTTCCGCCATAGGGAGGAGGAGCCGTTCACGGTCCTCCCTGGTATAGCCCGCGGTCCGCTCCATAAAAAGGAGATCCCGGATATTTTTCGAAAGGCCCCCCGAAAAATCGGAACCCCCCGAATCGGGCTTACGGGGGAAAGCCGGTTTCCCCTCATAAAAACCTTCCTGATCCAGGGTTATCACATTCTGTTCAACCCAGCCGGTATAGGGCTTTGCCTTGCAGACCCGCTCCTTTACCTCGTCGTCGGGAATGATCCTGCCCTCGGCCATATCCACCAGGAGGAGCTTTCCGGGGAGGAGCCTTCCCTTGTATTCAACTTCCTCACTTTCAAAATCCTGCACCCCCGTTTCCGAGGCCATGATGATGAGCCCCGCCTTGGTGATCGTATACCGGGAGGGCCGCAGGCCGTTTCTGTCCAGGGTGCCCCCCACATAACGGCCGTCGCAGAATACCATCGAAGCCGGCCCATCCCAGGGCTCCATGGTACAGGCGTGGTATTCATAAAAGCGCTTTAGATCACCGGGGATGGGATTTTTATCGTTCCAGGATTCGGGGATTAGCATCATCAGGGCGTGGGGGAGGCTGCGGCCCGACATGACCAGAAATTCCAGGGCGTTGTCAAAACTCGCCGAATCGCTGCGGCCGGGTTCCAGAACGGGGAGTATATCCTCAAGATGGTCCCCGAAACAGGAGGAAAGCCCGGAACCCTTCCAGGCGGCCTCCCTGGCGGCCATCCAGAAACGGTTCCCCGTAACGGTATTTATTTCGCCGTTATGGGAAACGATGCGGAAGGGCTGGGCAAGGGGCCATTCGGGGAAGGTGTTGGTGGAAAAACGGGAATGTACCAGGGCCACGGCGGTCTCCACCGAGGGGTCCTCAAGTTCGGTAAAATAACGGCGGAGCTGGTTGGGCATCAGCATACCCTTGTATACGATGGTCTTTGAGGAAAGGGAGGGCATATACCAGCCCCCGGCGCTTCGTACCGTTTCATCGGAACGGAAGAGCTTTTCCAGTTTTTTCCGGTAGATGTAGAGGGCCGTCTCCAGGGCAAGGCCGGAACCGGGCTTGGCGCTTACCACGATCTGCTCTATGACGGGCTCCGCCTCGGCGGCCATCATCCCCAGAACGGAGGAATCCACGGGGATCTCCCGCCTGGCAGAAAGGGTAAGACCCAGCGGGGCGGCGCACTCCTCCAGGGCCTTTTCGATACGGGAACGGGCCGCGTTGTTTTTCGGCAGGAACTGAAGCCCCGTACCGTAGCTCCCCCTGTCGGGGAGGGAGGGGATCTGCTTTTTGTAAAAAGCCTCCGGTATTTGCAGGAGCACCCCGGAACCGTCGCCGGTCTTGTTATCGGCGCTTTCGGCGCCCCGGTGTTCCATGCGTTCCAGGACCTCAAGGCCCCGCTTAAGTATGGCATGGGAAGAGCGGCCCTTAATATCCGCCGCGAAACCTATGCCGCATGAATCGTGCTCGTCTTCCTTCCGGTAAAGCCCCGGTTCCGGCTGTTCCAAACAACGCTGATCTGACAAGTCCTCAAGCCGGCCCATAACTAAAGGCTCCTTACATTGGGGTTTTGATACCCTAACCATACAGGGAACGGGAGCTTTTTGCAATGACGGTTTGGCCCTTTGACTTTTACCGGGTATCGTTACTTTCACCGGGCCTGCGCCGTGTTACTATTACCGGATTAACACGTTCTCCGGCTCACATGTATTTTCCGGGCGGAGAACGCACCGGGCGCATTGACCCGCGGGCAGACATCGGGGTATGGTGGAAAAGTCCCCGCCGGGAACCGTGCGAGGGGCCGCCGCCTAACCCCGCCAGGTCCGGAAGGAAGCAACGGTAAGCGTCCGGTCTCTGCGCCGCGGTATTCCCGGCGGGGCGTTTTGTACCCCGGAGCTTACAAAAATTCGGTTCCGGCTGTATACTGTTTCCATGGCCTATGAAGTAACCGCCACCCGGCGGCGTCCCAAAACCTTTGACGAACTCGCGGGGCAGGAATTTGTCAGGTCCACGCTGAAAAGTTCCCTCGAAAAGGGGAGCATAGCCCACGCATACCTGTTTTCCGGCCCCCGGGGCTGCGGCAAAACCAGCGCCGCCCGCATACTGGCCCGTTCCCTCAACTGCGAAAAGGGACCCTCGGCGGAGCCCTGCGGCCTTTGTTCGGCCTGCAGGGAAATACGGAACGGCTCCAGCCTTGACGTGATCGAAATAGACGGCGCTTCCAATACCGGCGTCAATGACGTAAGGCAGATCAAGGACGAGGTGCTCTTCCCCCCCAACGCGGGAAAGTACAAGGTCTATATCATCGACGAAGTCCACATGCTTTCCAACAACGCCTTTAACGCCCTCCTCAAAACCATTGAAGAACCCCCCCCCTATATCATTTTTATCTTCGCCACCACGGAGCTTCACAAGGTGCCCGCCACGATCAAGAGCCGCTGCCAGCAGTTCGCCTTTAGGGCCATACCCATAGAGGACATACAGCGCATGCTCAGGGAAACCTGCGCGGAGATGAACATTCAGGCGGAGGATGAGGCGCTGTTCTGGATAGCCCGTGAAGCCACGGGCAGCATGAGGGACGCCTATACCCTTTTCGATCAGGTGGTTTCTTTTTCCGGGGGAACCCTGCGCTCCTCCCTCATCAAGGAGAAGATGGGCCTTGTGGGTATTGAGGAATTAAATGCCCTGGCGGAGGCCTGCGCCAGGGCCGGACACGCCGAAGCCCTTACGCTGCTGGACCGTATCCTGGAAGCGGGGGTTTCTATCGACCGCTTTGTCATTGATTTGGCGGGCTACTACCGGAGCCTCCTGCTGCTCAAGGCGGGGGTGGTAAA
Organism: Treponema sp.; assembly: GCA_031273835.1. Classification (GTDB taxonomy): domain Bacteria; phylum Spirochaetota; class Spirochaetia; order Treponematales; family Breznakiellaceae; genus JAISRD01. Next base: position 6,485 of record JAISRD010000207.1, read on the forward strand.
GGAATCCGTGCTGGGTTACGGGGCGGATCGTTTTTCCGCCGCGGTCAGGGACGCCCTCAAGCTCTCCCAGCTTGAGGAAGCCCTTTCCATGCTGCTGGACCTGTACCGGGACCTGCGCTACTCCCTTTCCCCCCGGTTTGAACTTGAAACCGCCGTGTCGAAACTCTGCTGGCTGGACCGGTGGATCTCCCGTGCGGAACTCCGCGACGCGGTGGATTCCGCCCGGACGGTCCTGGGCCTCCCCCCGGCGTCCGCCGGGGACTTTTCCCGCGGCGCCTCCCCGGGGGGGAGCGGAGCGCCCTCCCTTAAGGCGGAAAAGCCCGGTTCTGAGGCCGAAGCGGCGGGGTTCGGAGGCCCCGGGTCCTTTATGGACAAGCCCGGCGCTTTTACCGAGGGGTTTAAAAAATTCATGGAGAAACAGTCGGAACTAAAGCCCGGGGAGGAAACAATTCCCGACGAGGCGGAAATGGTCCGCCGGGTCTTCCGGGGAACCGTGGTAAAACAGGAGGGCCCCCGCCCCGCGCTGCCTGAGGGGGGCGCGGAAAATTCAGTATTCGGAGGTATCCCTTGAACGTCAATCCCTTTGACATTTTGAAAAACGCCCAAAAGATCCAGGAACAGATGGGCTCCTTTCAGGAAAAGCTCGGTTCCTTTTCCGAGACCGGCGCCGCCGGGGGGGGCATGGTGGAAATCGAGATCAACGGAAGAATGGAGGTCCTTGACGTACGGATAAGCCCCGAAGCGGTGGACCCGGAGGATATGGAGATGCTTCAGGATCTTGTCGCCGCCGCGCTGAATTCGGCCATGGAAAAGATAAAGGAGCGGATACAGCGTGAAGCCGGCGCCCTGGCGGGTCTTGTGAATCTGCCGAATATAAATTTCGGCGCTCCGGGGACCTAGTTGGAAAGCCCCCACAACGCCATCGACCGGCTGCAGGCCCTCTTTTCAAAACTCCCCGGACTGGGAAAGAAAAGCTCAGGACGCCTGGTGTACCACATACTTGAGGCGGACCCGGCCTATGCCCGCGCCCTGGGGGAGGAACTTCTGGCCTTTCACCGTTCGATAAAACGCTGTTCACGGTGCGGAAGTTTTACCGAAAGCGATCCCTGCCCCATCTGCGGCGATCCTTCCAGGGATAATTCGGAGATCTGCGTGGTGGAGCGGGCCCAGGATGTGCGGGTCATCGAGGAATCCAGGGAATTCCGGGGGCGCTTCCACGTACTCGGCGGGCTTATCGCCCCGCTGGAGGGGGTGAACCCGGAAAACCTAAGGATAGGGGAACTCCTCGCCAGGGTGCGGAACGAGGAGGTCAGGGAAGTGATACTTGCCATGAATCCCACCGTGGAGGGGGATACCACGGCCCTGTACATCCAGAAGCTGCTTAAGAGTTCCGGCGTTAACATCACCCGCCTTGCATCCGGGCTTCCCGTGGGAGGGGACCTGGAATACACGGACAGGCTTACCCTGTCGCGGAGTTTCCGGGGCCGAACAAAGCTGTAGGACTCCCCTCCCCCTCCCTGTAATCGCTGACCCCTGAAATCAAAGACCCGTTACGGGGCCTGCGCCGTGACTATTATCGAAAAAATATACTCAATGTATCGCATGTACTTTCCGGGCGGGGTCCCCTCTTCCGTCTTCCCCCTTGGCGCCCTTCGCGCCCCTTTGCCGCAAGCGGCTGTAAGCGTTAACGCACAAGTACCGAAGTAAAGTAATCTACCCATGTTACATGGGTGCTAGGGTCAAGAGCGGCGGCGGCGTCAATCGTATTGAACGCAACGTCATTATTAACCGAAAAAGCAGCAACATAAAGCGCCTCGGAGAGGTTTTGACTGGTTATCCATTGTTCAACGGTATAACCGCCGCCAAGATCATGATTTTTGATTCCCGCGGGGAGATCGTTAAAATCATCGGTAATCAAATAACGCTCATAATAGGCGGGGGTATTAGAATTAACATCCTGTAACCCAATAATCATATCCGCCGGAAAAAGACTGCCGCCTGTGGAGGTGAAACTAACGAGGGGCAGCACATACGCGGGAGGACCGTCGCCTAAATATTGGTTTACGGAATAAGTGGAAACGATAAAATACTCACCGGGGCTGGACAGGCTGCGCCACTTACCGTGCAGCGACTCGGGAATACCGTTAACGCTGCTTGGAGGCGCGTTTACGGTCCCGCTGATTTCCCCGCCGCCGGAAGTCGCTATCGAACAGGGAATAGTTGCCCATTCCCCGCCGTTATTTGTGCCGGTTTTGACAAGAACGGCGGCCTCGGTTTTTGTGGTGTCAATAACATTACTGTTGTTCAGTCTGCCCGACACCCGGAAAATAATAAAACTGGAGGCCGCCTCAAGGGTAAAGGCTTTTCCCTCCGGTTCATATACTCCGGTCAGATTGAAGATGATACTGCCGTCTTCCAGTTTACCGCTGATGGGATAGGATTCGACAGCGCCGAGAGCCGCCCGGCTTAGGTTCCTGCCCCTAATACTTCTTGCTGTTTGATTTACTTCCGCATAGAAGCTTCTCGCGCTGGTGTCAACACCGCCCGCGCTGCTGCCGGGGGTCAAGGTGCCGCTGATAACTATTCCACCGTTACCGGGTGTACCGCCGGCGGGGTTTGAGCACCCCGCCCACATGAATACAAGTACCAGCGCGATTGCCGGTACAGCCGTGAGGAACATTATGTTCCGTTTCTTTTGCGTAGTCTTCATAACTGCCTCCCAAAAAATTTTAACCACAAAGGAAAAAGCGGCGTCCATGCCGATCCAAAATGCAAAGCATTTTGGTCATTTCTCCCTGGACGCCATCCATGGCGTCCTCCAGCTTCCGTTTTCCATCTTCTCCCTTTGCGCCCCTTTGCCGTAAGCGGCAAAGGGCGCTGAACTATGGACCGTCAAGCATCCGGCGTCATTGTTTTGTCAAGGTAAATGGTCCTGATCCCAACGATCCGCTCCCTGTGAGGGTTAGGGTACTTCCGGATCCGGTTCCGCTGAAGGTCCCGGTTCCCACAAATAAGTCGGGGTCGCCTTGTTTGGTCGCGAGTATTGTTATATCTATCGCAGTATTGGAATTCTTTTTGAGAATTCCCGAACCGATACACTGATTATTTTCGTAAAACAGAAAACCTTTACCGACAATACCCAGCTTGTAATTACTGGCAGTATAAGTTCCGTCAAAGCCCAGATCGGGATTTTTCGTATAGGGCAGTGTGAATTCTTGCGATCCTGAGATGACTTTAAGGGTTAAACTGTCTCCATTGAGGG
>JAISRD010000234.1 GCA_031273835.1 Treponema sp.
TATGCCAACGGCGCTAAGGGCGTATACTGGTCAAGTCAGGTTGCCCTGGGTAATGACAACGGCCTGAAATTCCGCATTTTTGGAACCAAGGGCGGCATCGAATGGCGGGTAGAGGATCCTAATTATCTTAAAGTGTCCCTTTTGGGTAAGCCCATTGTAACCCTTTCCCGGGGCCGGGATGTTTTATATCCAAGGGCTCAATCCCTTTCCCGTATTCCGTCGGGTCATCCCGAAGGTTATTTTGAGGCGCTGGGGAATATTTATAAAACCTATATAGGCGCCCTGATCAAGCAGAAGGCGGGCCAGCCCTTAACTGAGGACGATTTGGACTTCCCCAATGGGGAGGACGGCCTTAACGGCGTTGCGTTTATTGGTAAATGCGTGGAAAGTTCCCAGAAGGGAGCGGTGTGGGTTAATTGCTGAATTAAATTCAGCTCAAGTTTTTTAAGGAGGAGATAATGTCACGGCCAGTTACTATTTTTACAGGACAGTGGGCGGATCTGCCCTTTGAAACCCTTTGTCCCAAGATCAAGTCATTCGGATACGACGGATTGGAAATTGCCTGCTGGGGCGATCATCTGGATCTCAAAAAAGCCGCCGCCGATCCGGCCTATGCCAAAAACCGCCTGGATATTCTGGCGAAAAACGGGCTTAAGACCTGGGCAATCGGGACCCACCTGGTGGGCCAATGCGTGGGGGATAAATGGGACCCCCGGCTGGACGGTTTTGCCCCCTCGGAATTCGCCGGTAAGCCCGACAAGATCCGCGAATGGGGTATTGAGTATATGAAGTACGCCCCCCTGGCGGCCAAAAATCTGGGGGTCAAGGTGGTAACCGGTTTTATGGGAAGCCCCATCTGGGCCATGTGGTATTCCTTCCCCCAGACCACGGATAAAATGGTCGACGACGGTTTTAAGGAGATCGTTAAGCTCTGGACCCCCATATTCGATGAATTCGACAAACACGGCATTAAGTTTGCCCTGGAGGTTCATCCCACGGAAATCGCCTTTGATTACTATACCGCCCAGCGGCTTCTGGAGGAATTCAAGTACCGGCCTACTTTGGGTTTTAACTTTGATCCTTCCCACCTTGTCTGGCAGGGAGTTACCCCCCATGTATTCCTCCGGGATTTTGCCAAGCACATCTACCATGTCCACATGAAGGACGCTGCGGTTACCCTGGACGGCAAGGCGGGCATCCTGGGTTCTCATATCACCTTCGGCGATACCCGGCGGGGCTGGAATTTCCGTTCCCTGGGACACGGGGATGTGGATTTTGAGAACATTATCCGGGAACTTAACGCGATGAATTACCAGGGTCCCCTCTCGGTGGAATGGGAGGATTCCGGTATGGAGCGGGAATTCGGCGCTAAGGAAGCCTGTGACTTTGTCCGGAAGGCGGATTTCGCCCCCTCCAATGTGGCCTTTGACGACGCGCTGAAATCATCGTAATGGCTCCTCAGGAAAATATCTTATCTATAGAAAAGATCACCAAGGAATTTTCCGGCGTTGCGGTGTTGAGCGATGTGTCCTTTGATATACGCCGCGGGGAAATCATGGGGCTTATCGGGGAGAACGGGGCCGGTAAATCGACGCTGATCAAGATCATCAGCGGCATTTATCAGCCCTCGTCGGGAACCTTAAAGCTTAACGGCAAAACGGTGGCGGTCCCCGATTATATCACCGCCAAGTCCTTAGGCCTCGCCATCGTTCCCCAGGAATTTAACCTCATCAACACCCTGACGGTGTTCGAGAATATCTTTCTGGGTAACGAAATAAGGCTTAAATCGGGGCTGCTGGACAAGCAGAAAATGCGGGAACTTTCGGCGAAACAGCTTGAGGAGCTTAAAATGCCCGTGGGGGTGAACCAGCTGATCAGCAGCCTCAGCGTTGCGGAAAAGCAGATGGTGGAAATTTCCAAGGCCCTGACGCTCAAGGCCCGTATCCTGATCATGGACGAACCCACCACGACCCTCACGAGCCGCGAAGTGGATACCCTTTTTACCCTGATGCGGGAACTGAAATCCCAGGGCGTTACGATGATCTTCGTATCCCATAAGCTCAACGAAATTAAAACCATCTGCGACAGGGTAACGGTACTCAGGGATGGCAGGCTTATCAGCGTGGACGAAGTATCCCGGGTTAATGAAGAGGATATTGCCCGGAAGATGATAGGACGCAAGGACTTTCATCAGATCTTTCCCGCCAAGCTCCCCCGGGAAGCGGGGACCGAGGTTCTTGATGTAAAGAATCTTTCCGTAAAGGGCCTTTTCAAGGATGTCTCTTTTTCCCTGCGTAAGGGGGAAGTGCTGGGTTTTGCGGGCCTGGTAGGCTCCGGCCGTACCGAGCTTGCCGAATCGGTGATGGGGCTGCGGAATATCCAGGGGGGGGGCGTTGTGGTCGACGGCCGGACGGTTACGGTAAAAAATCCCGGCGACGCCCTGCGGCACAAGCTCGCCTATCTGAGCGAAGACAGGCAGGGCAAGGGCATAGTTCAGGGTTTCAATCTGCCCCAAAACATCACCCTTATTTCGCTTAAAAACTACCTAAAGGGAGTTCTGATTAACAAAAAGGCCGAAATAAGCAAGACCGAGGAATATGTTAAGACCTTTAAGATCATGGCGGCTTCCCATAAATTGCAGCTCCGGTATTTATCCGGGGGAAATCAACAGAAGGTTTACCTTTCCCGCTGGCTCGATACGGAGCCGCAGATCCTCATCCTGGATGAGCCGACCAGGGGCATTGATGTCAACGCAAAACAGGAAATATACGGATTTATCCATCAGCTGGCGGAAAAGGGGATTTCCTGCATTGTCATTTCCTCAGAGCTGGAAGAGATTATCGGTTTATGCAGCCGGGTCTATGTTATGCGGGAGGGCCAGATTACCGGCTGCCTGGAGAAGGATCGTATCAACGAAGAAGAAATCATGTTTCATGCCACGGGCATCAAGGGGTCAAACTGATGGAACAAAGCAAAAGTATAGAACAGGGCAAATTTAAGTGGAGCGAACATACCACCGGGCTGGGATTTATATTCCTCTTTGTTCTTGCCATTATCATATCGTTTTTTGGGGATCTGATAGGCGGCGGTACCGGCGTGGACGGTATATTTAGTTTCCTTAATCCGGGAAACCTGATCAATATCGTCAAGCAGGCCGCCTATACGGGGATCATCGGTTTGGGCATGACCTTGATCATCATCTCCGGGGGCATTGACCTGTCGGTGGGATCGATGATGGCCTTCGCGGGGGGAATAAGTATTTTTCTGCTTAACCTGTTCCCCCCGGATTCTGTGCTGGGAACGGTCGTGGCGGTCCTGTTCTGTATGCTGCTCGGCTGTATCTGCGGCTTTGCCAACGGCTTCATGGTAACCATAGGACGCATGGCCCCCTTCATCGCCACCCTTGGAACCATGGCGATTTTCCGTTCCCTGATCCAGTATTTTTCAGGGGCGGCGAATATCCTTTCGATAAGCACCGTCTATCCCAAATTCGGGCCCGCCGAAATTTTGTGGATCCCCGTACCGGTTTGGGTCTTCCTTATCATTACGGCGGCGTTGCATATCCTTCTTAACAATACCCGGTTCGGCCGTTATGTCTGCGCCGTGGGGGCCAACGAACAGGTTGCCCGGTATTCGGCGATCAAAATCAATCTGATAAAATTAGTGCCCTATGTTATCACGGGCTTTACCGTGGCCGTTTCGGCCCTGCTGTGGTCTTCCCGGATCAACTGTATTCACTCCTCCGGGGACGGCAACGGCTATGAGCTGGACGCCATTGCCGCGGTGGTAATAGGCGGTACCGCCATGACGGGGGGCAGGGGTTCCGTAATCGGGACCTTCATGGGTGCGGTTATGCTGGGAATGATCAACAATATGCTCGTAATGGGCGGCGTTTCTTCGTTCCTTCAGCAGGCCGCCAAAGGTTTGGTTATCATTGCGGCTGTATTGCTGCAATATAAAAGTACTAAGTAATACGGAGGAAAAGAATGAAGAAACTTGTACTGGTTCTTCTCATTGCCCTTGTGGCATGCGGCTTTGTGTTCGCCCAGCGCGGAGGCACTGTAAAAATCGGTATCGCGGTTCCCACAGCGGACCACGGATGGACCGGCGGCATCGGCTGGTTTGCCGATCAGGCGGTTAAGGAACTCAAAACAAAAGGGGTCCAGTTCCGCGTTGTTCACTCGGCGAACGCGACCCAGCAGGTCAGCGATGTGGAAAACCTTGAAAGATGGGGCATGAACTTCCTCGTGATCCTTCCCCATGAATCAGCCCCCCTTACCGCTCCTGTCAAGCAGCTCCATGCCAAGGGCATAAAATGCATCGTCGTAGACCGCGGCCTTACCGACACGAGCTTTGGCTACGTGAACCTTGCCGGGGACAACGCCGGCCTGGGACGTGAAAGCGGCAAATGGATGGCGGCGACCATGAAAGCCGAAGGGCTTACCAACTATGTGGCCATGGGCGGCATGCCGGTGGTTATCGACACCGAAAGGATGAACGCCTTTTTTGCCGAAATGAACAAGGAACGCTCCCTGGTAAACCTGCTCGGCGGGAACAGGTATGAATTCGCCAACTGGTCGGTTCAGGACGGGCTTAAGCTTATGGAAACCTTCCTCCAGCGCTATCCCAAGATCGACGCGGTATTCTGCCAGGACGATGACGTTCTTACCGGCGTGTATCAGGCGATTAGGGAATCCGGCCGGAAGGATATCAAGATCCTCATGGGCGGCGCGGGAAGCAAGGTCGTTTACAAGTACATCATTGACGGCGATCCCCTGGTCCGGGCAACTTCCCTGTACCATCCCTCAATGATCAAAGACGGGATTCAGTACGCGGTTGACGTGGCGCTGGGCAAGAAAAGCGATTCTTTCCATAATGCCAGTTCCCCCATCACGGTGGTTATTCCCTCAGGTCTTGTTGACAAAAGCAATGTAAAGCAGTATTACAACGCCAAATCTGTTTTCTAGGGTTTTACCGTAAAAGCAAAAGGGCGGCCGCAGGGCCGCCCTTTTTTTGTTTCTGCCGTC
>JAISRD010000007.1 GCA_031273835.1 Treponema sp.
GTTCCGCGGTTTGGGCGTTTAACGGGCCAGGGGATGCGCAGAAAAGAGCCAGGAAAATGGCCAGTGTAAAAATAAATCCCTTCAAAGCCATCCCCCTTTGGGGCGGAAAGCCCCCGGAACCCGGAGTAAGAATCCGATTTTTCATGGCCCTACCTCTTTTTTTCAGTATTTTTTGCGGTTTTCAGCTTTTGGCAATCCAGAAAGGCTTTTTCTATGTAACCCCTGAGGTATGCTTTATCTTCTTCACCCAGGAGTTTTATTTTTTCTTCAAAAGGCATGGCTTTAAGTTTTATTTCCATATCCGTTCTTTCCATCGGCTCCTCATTTAACTGAGTTATACAATAAATCTCTAAGTTAATTTTGTCAAGAGAAGGTAAACCGGTTATTGTGAGTATTTCAAATTGACCCAGTTAAGAAAATTTGCTATTATTTAACCGGCATGGATACAACGCTCGGCGGCCGGCTGGCTTCCCTCATCACCAATTTGGGCATGAAAAAACAGGATTTCGCCCAAAAAATAGGGTTTACCCAATCCTACATATCCATGATATTAAGCGGGAAAAAAACCAGCCCCAGCCCGCGGTTTTTTGATTCCGTTTCCAGAGAATTTTACGTCAATACCGCATGGCTCCGTGACGGCCGGGGTCAAATATTTTCCGCCCCCGGCCTCAATCTCTCCGACGCGGACGCCGCCCTTTTGGCGAAATACCGCCTCTTGCCTCCCGGCGAACAGGCTATGATTGATAAACTCCTCGATGCCGTCCTGCTGAAAAGCATGACCGGACAGGAGGAAAAATGAACCTCACAAATGAAAAAGGCCGCCCGGATTACTCCGGACAGCCATACACCCGCTTTTTCCCCCTGGTGTGTTACCGCTGGGGCCTGCTTTCCCAGACCTGGCTTCCTTCAAAGCCGTCTATAGATTTGATCATCACAAGCCAGTAATCGGCTTCGTTCTTTGAAGTATAGGGGCCTACCCTGACCCGGTAATAGGTCTGGCCGTTAATATCCTGGTTCATAATAAGGGCCGTGATACCCTTTTCGTCGAGGTTTTCCTTTACCTTATCCGCCCCGTCCCTGGTCGAAAAAGAACCGGCCTGTACCCAAAAATCGTTGGAACTTTTCCCGGTGGGGGCAGGGGCGGGCTTTTTGGCGGCGGGCTGTACGGCCTCGGCCTTGGGAGCCGGCGGGGCTTTGGAAACCGGCTGGGGCCTGGAAACTGCGGCCGCAGGCTGCCGGCTTTCAGATGCCCTTACGGGCTCCTTGGGCGGAAGATCCGGAACCGCCGCGGCCGCAGGCTTGGGAACGCTGATAACCGTGGGGGTACTTCCTGTTCCGGCGGCCCGGCCGGGGCTTACCCTGCTTTCAGGCTCCCTGTTTATGGAGATGGTATTTTCCTGAATCGGAGAAGGCAGGGCGGGGTCCCGCAGCTGGTTTAAGCCGGCGCCGCCTGTTATATCGCCGAGATCCAGCGTGGCGGAGCGGCCCGAGTCTTCGGCAACCGAAGGGGGGGGGGAAACGTTCCTTGGGCTGAAGACCAAAAAAGCGGCGCTGATTACGATAACCAGGAAAACGCCCACGGAAACTGCCACAAGCAGTAGTTTTTTCTTTTCCATCGCCTATAAACCTTTCAAAATAAGATCCAAACGGGATTCCAGGGCCCTCCCTGAGAGGGGCAAACCGGAATTACACACGGTATAAATATCGGTTTTTCCTGAAAAATATTGAGGGCCGAAGGATCTTTGACTTAAAAAACGTTTTAACAGGGACGGGGGGGGTATCTTGTCCCGCCTTAAGGCCCGGAAAAAGCGGACCGGAAAGGGGGCCCGTACCAGGATCACGGCCTTGAGCCGGGGAAAAACCGTTGAACGGTGCAGCAGGGCGGCGTTTATTACGCAGAGCCCTTCCTGTGTATCAAGCCACGCTTCGGTAAGGGCGTTGGCGGCGGGATGTACCAGGGCTTCCAGGGCGGCCAATTCACCGGGCTTTCCGAAGACCCTTTCCCCCAGGGCCCTGCGGTCTATTTCACCCGCTCCATTCAACAGATCCGCGCCGAAGCGGCGGGCTATGCTTTCCCGCTCCGCCCGGAGAGCCTCATGGCCGAGTTTATCCACATCCAGTACGGGTACGCCCCGTTTTTCCAGTAAGGAGGCGACGTAATTTTTCCCCGCACAGTAGAGCCCCGTGAGTCCCGCTATCTGCCGTTGAGCCATGCAAACAGGGCCTCAACCTCGCCGTTATGCGCTTTAAGCCAGTTCCTGGACTCCGCGCTGCCCGACTGGCTGATATATCTGCAGAAGGCTTCCATATATTCGGACTGCGACATTTGATAAAAGAGGGGAACGTAAAAATCCCACCATAATTCGTCCCCGTTTGTCCGTTCAATGTTTCCGTTGTTTTTCTGTTCCTCCAGGGCGGAAAAAATGTACCGGAGCTTTGCTTCAAAGCGTTCCGCCTCGGTTTTTTTATCCTCCCCGGCGGCAAAGGAAAGGGAGATGATCAGATCCGCCCCGGCAAAAGCACCGGTGTCGGAAAATCCTATGCTTTCCTTATAGGCCAAAAGTTCCTTAATAAGGGCGTCGGCCTCCCCGGAACGCTCCGTATCGGGTTCCAGTATGAGGAAATAACAGAGACTGTAGAGGCTCTGGGTTTTTCTGTTTTCTTCAAAACAGATCCTTCCCAGCAGATAATTACTGCCGGGATGAAAGGGGTTGATCAGAAGGCCCTTGGCCAGGCTTTCCCGGGCTTCGGCCCTCTTTCCCATACGGAAATAGGTTACCCCCAGGTTGTAATATAAGAGGCTGGTATCGCTGACCCCGAAACGTTCTATCGTTTCAAGGTACACCGCCGCCGCCTCTTCCCTGCGTCCCAGATTGTCCAGGGCGGAACCCTTAAGTTCGTAGAGCCCCGTAAGCACCTTGATATGTTCCGCGTTTCCTATTTTGTTGGCGGTATCCCTGTTTTTTACGGCCCTTTCGGCCTTGACGATGCCCGCTTCCGAAACCTCAAGGGTTTTCTCCGGGTTCTCCATATAAAGATATGAAAAACCCATTTCATAGTAGATCACCGGGGCGTCGGGGCTTAATTCCAGGGCCCGGCGGTAATAGTCAAGGGCCGTCTTATAGTCCCCCCGGTCATGGCGGCGTATTCCCTCGTATACCAGTTCCTCCGCTTCGGGGCTCAATTCCGCCCCATCCTCAAGGGGCTCGGGGGCCCCCGCGCAGCCCAGAAAGATAAGCGCCGCTACAAACGCCGCCGCAAACGCCGTTATGTTCCGTATCACCCCGGTTTGAGTATGCATTCCTTTTCTCCTTATTATTCCGCCCTATGCCGGATTAGTGGAATTCCCCCCAGCGCTTTCCCGTTTCAACGCTGACCCTGAGGGGGACCTTTAGTTTAACGGCGTTTTCCATTTCCCGCTGAACCAATTTTACCGTTTCCGCCGCCGTTTCTTCGGGGCATTCCAGGATCAGTTCGTCGTGGACCTGGAGCAGCATCTTTGCGGGGCTTTTTGCCGCCCTCAGTTTTTTATCCAGCTTGAGCATCGCCGTCTTTACAATGTCCGCCGCCGAACCCTGTATGGGGGTATTTACCGCCACCCTTTCAGCGGCGGCCTTTTCGGTACGGTTCCGCGAATTGATCCCCTGAATATAGCGGCGGCGGCCCAGTATGGTAGAAACATAGCCGGTTTCTTCGGTATGTTCGATAAGCCGCCGGATAAAAAGGTTTACCCCCGCATAGGTTTTGAAGTAGGCTTCAATAAAAGAGGCCGCCTCGGTCCGGGAGATGCCCAGTTCATTGGAAAGGCGGAAGGCGCTCATGCCGTACATCACCCCAAAGTTGATTGTCTTGGCGATGCGCCGCTTATCGGGGGGCACCTTGTTTTCGTCCAGGCCGAAGATCAGGGCGGCGGTTCTGGCGTGGACATCCTTGTTTTCCTCCATGGCTTCCAGCAGGTTCTTGTCCTGGGAAAGGTGGGTAAGCACCACCAGCTCTATCTGGTTATAATCCGCGGAAACAAGCAGATTCCCCGGCCCTGCGGTAAAGGCCTCCCGTATGCGCCTTCCCTCTTCTTCCCTGATGGGGATATTCTGGAGATTCGGTTCCCTCGAAGAAAGCCGCCCCGTGGCCGTCCCGGTTTGGATAAAACTGGTGTGTATGCGGTCCGCGGCATCGGCAAGGTTCACCAGGCCGTCTATATAGGTGGATTTAAGTTTTGAGAGGGTACGGTGCCTGAGTATCAGCGCCGGAACCCTGTCCTCCCGGGCAAGCTCCTCAAGTACGTCCACATCGGTGGAATACCCGGTTTTGGTTTTCCTTCCCGGTTTAAGCCCCCGCTCGGTAAACAGCACCTCCTGAAGCTGCTTGGGGGAACCCAGGTTAAATTCATGGCCCACCTCGGCCCAGACTTCATTCCGGATACGGTCCGTTTCCTTCCCCAGATCAGTTCCGTAATCCGCAAGGACCTGCTTTTTGATCATGATCCCCTCCCCCTCCATTTCGGCGAGTATGGGGAGCAGGGGCATTTCCAGGTCCAGGAACAATTTGAGGGATTCGGCCCTTTCAAGCCGGGGGGCGAGAAAACGCATGAGCCGCAGGCAGAGGTCCGCGTCTTCGGCGGAATAGCGGCAGGCCGTTTCCAGCGGAACCTGATCGAAGGAGCCCCCTTTGGGCACAATGGAATTATACGTCATGGGGGTATAGTTAAAGTAATAGGAAGCCAGGGAATCCAGGGCATAGTTGATACGCTCGGGATCGTCCACCCAGGCGGCCACCATGGTATCCCAGATCCGGCATTTCCACCGGGGTATCCCCCAGCCCCTGCTCACTTTATAGTCGTATTTGGCGTTGTGGGCGGCGATGATCATGGCGGGATCGGCAAGCAGGGGGGCGAGGAGTTTACCCGCCGCGGCGGGATCGACAAAGGGGGCTTTTCCGTCTCCGGCTTCTTTTACTCCGTCATGGGCCGCCAGGGGCACATAATAGGCTTCTTTGGGTCTCAGGGCCAGGGAAATGCCGATGGGCTTCGCGTTCCACGCGTCAAGCGAGTCGGTCTCAAAATCCAGCGCCAAAAGCCCCTGTTTCCTCCCCGTGTTAAGCAGGGCGGCCAGTTCCCCTTCGTTCAGGATGATTTTATACGACCCTTCGCCGAGCAGGGACGGATCGGGGGGGGCGTTCCGATCCGAGGCGCTTCCGGTTCGCTCCGCCTCCTCCTCCGGTACCTCCGTCTCCCGCCTTACCCTGGGGTCCAGCAGTTTTGCGCTGTGCTGTATCCCCTCCCGCAGGAGTACTGCGGCCCCGGCGGAACGGTTAAGCTTCGCGATGGAAAGGTCGTCGATGTTTTTGACGGGCAGGGGAACCTGGGTTTCCAGGGTGATAAGTTTTTTGGCAAAGTAGGCGCTTTCCCTTCCTTCGGCAAGTTTCTTTCCCAGGGCCCCCTCAATACCCGCAAGGTTTTGATAAACGCCCTCCAGGGAGCCGTAGCGGGCCATGAGCTTTACCGCGGTTTTCTCCCCCACCCCCTTAACCCCCGGCACATTGTCGGAACTGTCCCCGGTAAGGGAAAGCAGATCCAGCACACGATCCGGCAGGACCCCCCATTCGGCCTTAACCTCATCGGGGCCCGTTAAATTATAGGACAGCCCCCCCATGGAAGCGGCGCCGTTTTCCACCCCGGCCTTCCGGGGCCGGAGCTGGTAAACCCCGTTTCCCACCAGCTGAAGCAGATCCTTATCGGAGGAAAGAATATAACACTGCCGGCCCTCCGCTTTACACCGCAGCGCCAGGGTACCGATAATATCATCCGCCTCGTAGCCGTCAAGCCGCAGCACGGGCACCCCCAGGGCGTTGAGGGTTTCTTCAACCAGGGGCACCTGGGCATGGAGGTCCTCCGGGGCCTTCTGCCGGGTGGCTTTGTACTCGGCATAGAGGGCGTGGCGGAACGTGGGGCTCCGGGAATCAAAGGCCGCCGCCAGAAGCAGGGGCCTTTGGGGCTCCTTGAGGGGCTCCCCCTCCGCGCCGGCGGCCGGGGCGCCTTCGTCAATAAGGCTTACCAGGGTACGGGCAAAACCGAAGAGGGCCGATACGTTCTGCCCACGGGAATTCCGCAGGGGCCGGGCAAGAAAGGCAAAGTAGGAACGGTAAATGAGGCCGTAGGAATCTATAATATAGAGCGGGGATTTGGACATGCTTGAGAGTATACTACGGAAGGGGGGGAAATTCCACAACGGAAGACGCCTGCGCCGGGGAGGACACGGACAAAAAAAAGAGCGTGTATACACAAGGAATCAGCTCCTTATTCCGGCCCTTAAATCCGGTGTATTCCATCCTTGTTTTTTTAGGTATATTGTTACGGTGCGTAATAACCTTACCGAAGAACTGGCCGTCTGCGGTTTTAACGCGGTAAAAGCCCTGGGGGAGTTTCACCCCGAAAAAATAAACCGCCTCTTTTTAAGGGAAGACAGGTTCTACCATTTTACCGGGGTCTGTAAAATCCTGGCGGAACGGAAGCGGCCCTATAAGATCTGCGATGATGAGGAGCTTGAGCGTATATGTAAAAGCAGCCATCACCAGGGGGCGGTTGCGATGATATACCGGCCCCAGGTGGAGGAACTTTGCGGCGTGGATTTGGAAAACTGGGCGGAGCAGGAAAAAACGGCGGTGCTTCTCTGTGATCTGGGGAACGATCATAACCTGGGCGCCATAGTGCGATCCGCCGCTTTTTTCGACGCCCCCGCCGTGATCCTGACCAATCCGGGGCTCCTTACCACCAGCGCCTACCGGGTTGCCGAAGGGGGCATGGAGCATGTGGGTTTCCGCAGCATAGACAGCGCCCCGGCGTTTGTGCGTAAAGCCTCGAGGACCATGGTAACCATCGGAACCGATCTGCGGGCCCGCCTTAGGATCGGGGATCTCCCCGATCTGATCCGGGACACAAAAAAACGGGGCGTCGTACTGGTCCTGGGTAACGAAGAAACGGGGCTTCCCCAGGCGGTTAAAGATCTCTGCGGTATGCTGGTCCGCATACCCGGAACCGGCGCCGTGGAAAGCCTCAATGTGTCCCAGGCCGCGGCCCTCTTCCTCCACGCCCTCTATGAACGGTAGCGGCGCAAGGGACGGCGCGCCGGAGGACCGGGCCGGAGACCTGACGGCCCTGATACGCCGCCGCATCGAAAGCCGCTACCGGCGTCTTTGTTTTGTTCAGCAGGAACTTGCCAAACTGGACGCGGCGGCCTCCGAAACGGCGTCCCCCGGAACGGAGACCTCCGGAACGGAGGACGGCGCGCCGGGCGGTTCCGGCGTTTTGCCGGGCAGTTTTGAGGATTTTGTATTTGCCCGGATTGATTTTTCGATCTACAAAAAAATTGACGATGGGGAATTCCGCCTGCTCTTTGAAGAGGGCCTTGACGATTACAGCGGGGAATACCTGAAAGAGGCCTTCGGCATGGGCCGGGAGGAAGTGCGGGACGCCATCGCCGCCGCTTATGTTAAAATCGGTCCCTTCAGGGTCTGCAAAAAGGCCGGATTGACACTCCTTTCGATCATGAGAACCCTCCACAGCTCTTTGGACTTTGCCCCCCTTTTCCACCGGGGGGAAGTATCCGGCGGGGAACAGTACCGGGCCCTTATCGCCGCCCTGGACGGAGTTGAAATCCGCCACGGCGACGGCATGACGACCCGGCTCTTTGTCCCCCACCAGGGCAGCGCGCTTTGCGGGACCTTTCATCCCCTGGGCAAAGCGCATACCCTGACCCTGATACCGGCCCCCGGCTTTACCGCCTGGGCCGCCCGTGCTCGCGCCAGCGCTGTTCCGGGGCGGGAAACGCATAGTCCCTGCCGTTAAGGGTAAGTTTGGTTACCCATAAAAACCGCGCGCCGGCATCCGGGGGAGCCGCACCGGCCCGGCCTTCCAGCCTGACGGCGGCGCCTTCCTTAAACCCGTCGACAAAGCCGACGAGCCTGTGAAGGCCGGGGGTATAATAATTTACCCCGTTCGAGACCACGGCAATATGTCCGTCGACCAGTTGTAAATTCCCGCTTACCGTAAGCGCCTCCGCCGTGAACCGCGGACCGGGTCCCCGGCCCCTGTCTCTGTCCCGGCCTCTGCCGTGTCCATGGGCCGACGCCGCCCCCGCGCAAAGCAGACCGATAAGAAGAACCATGAAGACGCGTTTTGTATTTTTCATATACTTCCTTTGTGTTTAAAGTCCACATGACTATTGAATTGCCTTATTTATATAGCAAGAACCGTGCCAAGCGGGCGCAAAAAGCCTCCCCCCGCCCGGGAATTCTAATTAAACCACAGACCACACGGAAGACACGGACAAAAAGAAGAAATTTTACCACGGAAGGCACGAAAAAGACGAAAGGCTTGTTTGCAATCTTTATCTTTGCATCTCTTTTTTAGTGTCTTTAGTGGTTTTCTTCGTGTCCGTAGTGGTTAATTACCTGTTTCCCCTGCGGATGTAACGTTTTTACCCGCCCGCGGGAAGTCCGGGCGGGTAAAATTTTCCCGGCGGGCCTTCAATAGGCGGCGAAGGGAGTTATGGCGCCGATTTCAACGTAAAAACGCGCCGGGACGGCCCACTGTCCCTTTTCATTCCGGAACGGGGGGAAGGCCGCCAGGCTGATGGCGCCCCTTACTTCCCTGGGGCGGTTCCGTTCGCTGCCCCTGAGTACGGCCCGCAGGGCGGCCCGGGCGGCGTCTTCAAGGGCGGCGAATTTTCCAGCCGGGGAACGGCCCCAGGCCTGGGCGCTCCGCAGGCTGCCGCTTTTCCACATGACCAGACGCCGGCGCTGGGCGGCGCTGGTCCGGTAATCGAACCACAGGCGGAGCCGGCCTTCCCCTATGGCCGCATCGGTAACGGCCATATTGGGATCATCCCCGGCGACGGTCCCCAGGGGGATAAGTTCCAGCCTTTCTTCGATACCCCGGGCCTTTTCCCCCACGTCATAGCGGAAGGACCAGCCGTAGATCATGCCGCCGAAGAGGCGGGCCGCCTCATCCAGGGCCCTGCGGCGCGCTTCCTCCGGGACCGGGGGGTATTTTTCATCAATGGTAATAGTGGTATTTGAATCCACACCGGACCCGGACTGAAAGCCGAATATCGGCTCCAGGTCTATGCTCAGTTCCCCCCTCAGGGCTTCCTCCTGGGCGGGGAGGGGGATCAGGACGGCAAGGAGGAACAAAAAAAGCGCGGGACCTCTCATCATCTATAGTATCGGTTCCGTCTTGTCAGAGCTTCAACTTGGGGTTATGGTTAGGTGTATGAATATTTTCCGCCGCCAGTTCCGCTACCGTTTTGATTCCCTGGTTTTTTACCTTATCGGGATCAACGTTCTGGTATTTCTGGCCCAAGGATTGCTTAATTTAACTCCCTTTCTGGCCATGACCCCCTGGGTGGTGCTCCGGGGCTGGGTCTGGCAGTTTGTTACCTATATGTTTGCCCATGGGAACTGGCAGCACATCCTGTTTAATATGCTGGGCCTTTTTATTTTCGGGATCCAGGTGGAACGCAGGATGGGAAGCGCCGAGTTCCTGCTTTACTACCTGACCACGGGCATTCTGGCGGGAATTGCTTCCTTTGCGGTCTATCTTTTTACCGGCGATATCAACGCCCACCTTCTGGGCGCTTCGGGGGCCATCTTTGCCGTGGAACTGGCCTTTGCGGCCTACTACCCCGACGCGCTGATATACATCTGGGGCATACTGCCCCTCCGGGCGCCGGTGATGGTTTTGGGGTATACCGCCCTGGAAGTGGTTTTCTCCATCACCGGTTCCCAGCGGGGGGTCGCCCATCTGACCCACCTCTTCGGCTTTGCCGCAGGATGGATGTATTTTCT
>JAISRD010000039.1 GCA_031273835.1 Treponema sp.
AATGCCCCTGACCCTGGAAGAGACCGGCAGAATCCTGGGGATAACCCGTGAACGGGTGCGCCAGATTCAGGAAAAAGCCACGGCCAAACTCCGTAACCTCAAGGAGCTTACCGAGCTTAAGGGATAGCCCCGCAGCGGTCCCCCCGCGCCTCTGGGTAGACGCACTCTCAGAAAAGCGTACCTAAAAGTAAAAGCCGGGGGGCCTGCCGGCGGGAAACCACAGCGTTCCCCGGAGGGTCCCCTCTATGGTTTCCCGCCGCCACCCCCGGCCGCTTTTTCTGTAGTACGCTTTTCAGAACCACCCGCTGTCTCTCCCCAGGCGCAGGGGCTTTTGCCGCCATACACCCACTCCCCCTCTTGCGTCGTGTTACCTCCCCCTCTTACGTCGTGTTACGTCGTGGTCCCTCCTCCTCCTTGAGGCCCGTCGCGGTTCCCCCCCCCTCATAATATTTCCGCATTTTGGCGACCGAACGTCTCACGGAACGTTCTATCGATGGTTCTATTGAATGGACTATGTGTTTTACTAGGGTATCATCAACCGTATCAAGGTATTTTACTATTTCGGCGAAAATGTCGGGGTTTGCTTCCGTATTACGCTTATCATCGACAGGCTTGAAAAGCTCAAAAATCTCTATTTTTAGAATCCTGGCAATGTGGGCAAGGGTTCTGGGCGAGACCCACTTTTTGCCGGTTTCAATGTCGCTGAGAAAAGTTGTTGAAATACCAAGTTCCAGGGCCAAATCAAGCTGCGAGAACCCAAGGCGGCCCCGGTAATGCTTGATATTCCTGCTTAACAGTTCCCGGCATGTTTTTTCGTCTTTATCCATGATAATTCTTCCTTCTGCCATTCACAGTAAGGACTTTGGCGACTGATTTTTATTCAGCTAATAGATGATACCGGGGTCTTGCATAATCCACAAAAAGCTATTAGAGTAGTGCAAACATATTAAGCTAATAGCTGTATTGCTTAACTGGTACGAATCGTGAACGGACAGCTATATGCGGAAGGTGGCGAAATGGCGGATGGTGGTCTACCGGTCATTCCCGGAACCTTTCGCGGATAAAAGTTATACAGATGGAGGTATTTAGATGAAAAACAAACTTTTTGCGATGGGAATATCCGGCGTCATGCTGGTATTCATTTTGGCCTTTGCCGCCTGTGGTAACGGAACGACCGATTCCGAAACGACGGAAACATTTGCCAATGTAATCGACCAGTATCCGCTTTCATCGGGGCAGGGGGGCTTAACCCTTACTGCCAGGAAAAGCGATACGACGGGTATAATTTACCTGACCGTCAGCGGGACGGTGACCGCCGCCAATACTGCTGATACTGCATGGACTGACATATGGCTTTCGAAGGGAAACATTACAGGTGAGTTTGCGGCGGTATCGATTGATCTTAAAGGTGTATTTACCGCGGCAAACGTAGCCAACATACTTGCCATACGAAGCGAAAGCCAGGCTCTCCGGTATTACACGGGTATGTCTCCCCTATTATCGGAAAAACCAACGGCTCCTGTTGAGTTTGGGCCCACTACATGGATTCCGTCGGACACGTCCCAACTGCCGGTCAGGTGGAAGGCATATGCGGCAAACTCAATCCCCGCAAATGATAATCTGACGCTTTTAATCTGGGAAAATGCCTCACCAAAGTCCAGTAAACTTGAAGTAACAAGCTGGACGAACATTGCGAATGATGTTGCTACAGGCAAAACCGGCGATATTGCTACGATTATTTTTGATTACAGCGGCGTGTCAATTGAATAAACCGGGTAAGGGTTAATGTAAACACGGCTATTCGGTGAACCCCACCATTCACCGAATAGCCGTATACCGTTCCGGTCATGCCGGTACAACCGAAAGTACCGGCAAACAACGAAGGATTGCCGACGGCGATTCCCCCTCCACAAACCGGGACGGGCAAGCTTTGGCTGACCCGGGGGATGAGCCTCCTTTTGGAATTTTATGAGGTCGAACATACCCTGCCGATGGACGATACCATCAGCGCCCTAACCGCCGTCTGCCGGAACAACGGGGGAACCCTGGAATGATCCTCTATCACGTTTCATTCGGACGATATAATCAGGGAATTGCGGAAAACAGGGGGTTGTCCATGACTAAAAAGTAATATCTGGCGGGGTATATTACCGGGTATATTATCGGTTTCATTATTGAAGATACCGGTAGTTGTTCTTCCGAACTCCTACAGCATACCAGATAACCGCATACTTTTATCATAGCATCGCGGTTCATTCCTGGGTTTTGTCCGTACTTCCCCTAAAAGAACCCCGCCAGGAAGGTGGACAGCGCAGGCACATAGGTAACCAGCAGCACCACGGCAAACTGCAGGAGCAGGAAGGGCAGCACATAGCGGCAAATCCGGGTAAAGGGCTTGTTGAAACGGTACGAGGCCAGGAACAGGTTCAGCCCCACCGGGGGGGTAAGGTAGCCGACCTCAAGGTTGGTCAAAAAGATAATTCCCAGATGCACCGGATCGATCCCGTAGGCCGCCCCCAGGGGGCTTACCAGGGGCAGGACTATCAGTATGGCGGAAAAAATATCCATCAGGCAGCCCACGACCAGCAGGGAAAGGTTGAGGAGGAGGAGGAAAACAAACTTCGATTCCACGGCGCTTCTCAGCCAGTAGGCAAAGTTCTGCGGAACCTGGGAGTCGATGATGTAATACGACAGGGCCATGGCGAGGGCGATGATGGAAAGGACCCCCCCGATGATAGGCGCCGCCTTGCGGAGTACCCCGGGTATGTCCCTGAGGGCTATGTCCCGGTTGACAAACACCTCCAGGATAAACACATAGGCCAGGGCCGCCGCCCCCAGTTCGGTGATGGAAAGGAGCCCCGATAAAACGCCCGCCATGATCAGAAGGGGGAGGGCTATTTCAAAGGCCGAATCCCGCAGGTTTTTCAGCACCCCCTCTACGCGGAAGGGCTCCGTGGGGACCCTGGTTTTTACGGACATGACGATCCCGAAAGCGATAAGCGCCGTTACCAGAATGGTCCCGGGGATGATGGCGCCGGCAAAGAGCTGCCTTATATTGGTCATCGTGGCGGTCCCCACTAAAATAATGGGGAGGCTTGGGGGAATAAGCAGGCCTATGCTCCCCGAGGAGGTAAGGAGTCCTATGGAAAACCGTTCGGGGTATTTCATGTGATCCCTTAGGATCGTGTAGAGCAGTCCCCCCAGGGCCAGTATGGTTACCCCCGACGCGCCGGTGAAGGAAGTGAAGAACGCGCAGATCCCCACCGTAACGATGATCATCCCCCCGGGAAACCAGCCGAAGACGCTGCGGAAGGCCCTTACCAGCCGCTCACCGGCCCTGCTTTCCGACAGGAAAAAACCCGTTATGGTAAAGAGCGGTATGGGGGCGATGCTTTCCTGGGTCAGGGCGGTGTAGATCTGGCCGGCGGCCACGTCGATTTCCCCCCAGGAACCTTCAATCAAAAGCAGGGCTATCCCCCCCATGACGGCAAAGAGGGGCATGCCGGCAAAGGCGGCCAGTACAAAAACTATCACCCCGGGAATTTTTATGTACCAGGCCAACTGGTGGAACAATTCCGAAAGATCGTTGAAAAAAACGGGAACCTCAAAGCCCCATACCGCCTTGGCGATAACGGGGAGGGAAAAGAAGGTCCCCAAAACCAGGGCAAGGAAGGGGATGATCCGGGCGGGCCCTTTAAGGGGGCAGAGCCGGGCGAAGCGGAGGGCGATAACCGCGTACCCCAGGGGGATGATAAACGCGAAGACCCTGTCGGGTATGATCCCGATTAAACGGCCCATAAGCCCGATGCGTACAAAGGAGACCGAGGCCCAGGCGATAATGGTTACCACAAAGACGGAAAAAGTACCGGTAAGGGCGGAAAAGAAGCGCCTTGTTTTTTCGGAGCCGAAATTCTCGATAAGGGCGATGGAAAGGTGTTCCTTCTTTTTGGTGGTTATCATCCCCGAAACAAGGCCCAGCACCAGCAGCAGGTGGGTCAGGATACCCGCCGTATCGGGAAAACCCGACTTGAATACGAACTTGAGGACCAGGTCGGCAAGGGGAAACAGGACCATGAGCAGCAGGGAAAGCCAGCAGAGCCCCTCTTCCACGGCGGAACCGATGCGGAAAAGCCCTGCGGCGGCTTTTTCCCTCACCGTTTCCTCCTGTATTCCCTCAGGATGCCGTCAATCTTATTGTAGGTTGCCCGGTCAAAGGTGGAACCCAGCAGGGCGGGGACAACCCGGTTAGCGTCGTCATACCAGATCTGCTGCTGCTGGGGGTTGACCTGGTTTATCTTAAGGCCGTGCTTTGACATGGTGGCGATGGCGTCGTTTTCCAGTTTAAGCAGGGACGCCTCAATCTCAAGGCCCGCTTTTTTGGTAAGCCTGATAAGTTCCGGTTTGTATTGGTCGGGAATGGACTGCCATGCGTGTTTGTTCAGGACTATGCCGGCCATAAAGGGGGCGATGTTTATGGAGGCCATGTTTTTTGCCACGCCGAAATACTGGTATCCCGCGGTGAGTATGGGGCTCTGGTATATGGCGTCGATGGAACCGCCGTTAAGGGCTATGAGCAGCCTGGTCTGATCCACCGGCTCAATCCTGTAACCCATGGCTTTGAAGGCCTGGGCCAGTTCCGGTTCCGAAGGGCTGGTTCCCACCTTCTGGCGCTTCAGGTCGGAGGGGACAAATACCGGGTCCCTGGAAAAAAAGCGGACCCAGCCCCCGTTAATCATAATCAGGGAATAGTAATTCCCCGAGTTGATCCGCGCCTCAAAATCGGGCTTTACCGCTTTAAGCACCTCGTTAAGTTCGCCGCTGTCCCGGATAAAAAAGGGACAGCTTAGGGTCATGATCTCCGGGGCGATTTTGTTAAGCCCGAAACTGGTAAGCACCGCCGCCTGAATCCCGTTCATGTTGAGTTTTTGCAGCACCGCGTCCTCGCTGCCCTGGGTTCCGCTGGCGTAGATCTGCAGCTTTACCTCGCCGTTGGTGGCGGCGGCCCATTCGGCGGCAAGCTTGTTCAGCGCCGCCCCCCAGGGGGTATTGTCCGGCACCATGGAGGCGAGCTTGATCGTAATCTGCCGCCTGGGGCGGTTCTGAGCGGACAGGGGCAGCAGGGCAAGGGCCGATAAAAGCAGAACGATTAGTTTTTTTCTCATAATGGTAATTGCCTCCTTTTGTTAATCCGTATCAAACTGTTCATCCGTTTCCAGGTCGATAAAATAATCCCCCGCGTGGTCCAGGAGATGCCGGGCCCTGCGCTGGGACAGTACATTTTGCAGCCTGTTGGCGGGGTTGGCGTTCACGTCAATCGCCAGGGCCGCTTCAAGGCAGGACTTGAAACTCTCATAATCCTGCCCGGCAACAGCTATCTTTGCGTAGGAAACATAGGTCCCCGCGGAAAGGCCCCCGGATTTTTCAAGGGCCCTTGTATAGTGGATCTTCGCCAGGGCCTTGTCGCCCCCCATCCCTTCGGGAATGGAAGCATAGAACAATAAATAGAAATCGTCCAGCGCGCCGGAGTTAAAATCCGGATCAAGTTCATAGGCCCGGTCGATGAGGCTTTTCAGCTGGGGAACGCGCATACCCAAATCCAGATCGAAGGGATTAAGGGCATAGGCGGAAAGGGCCCCTGCGGACAGCCAGTAAAGGGCGGGAACATCCTCCGCCGTCAATCCGGCGAGGAAGGGAAGCAGTTCCGCTCCCCGGGCCGCGTTCAGGCCCGGATATTTTTTTTCAAGCCCCCCTTCGATGAGCGCCGCCCCCCGGAGGTAGAGCCCCCGGGCCCGTTCAAGCTGTCCGGCCTTCGCGGTATATTCCTCCGGGGGCAGGGTCTCCGCCGGGCCCTGGACAAAGGCGTTGGCGTACATGATAAAAAGGGAGCCCGTGGTAAGTATAAGCCCCTGGTGATCGGGGTTTTGGGCCAGCAGGGTTTCGTACATTTTGATGGCGAAGGGCAGGGCGTCTCCCACAAGCTGGGGATCCGGATCGCCTGAAAAGACCTCGCTGGCGCCGCCTCCGCTTACCGCGTCGGAAACCTTGTTGATAACAAGCCTATTGAGAGAAGAACAGGAAGAAAGGGCGAAGAGGACAGCCGCAATGATAAGCGGCCCTGTTCCACCTGGTTTTTTCACGGTCTACCCCCTTATCCGCCTAATCCCCTATGACGCTCCGGATCTCCCGGTTAATCGCCCGGAGCTTCCTCTCCGCTTCCGCCTTCGCGGCGTCAAGACCCCCGGTCAGCTCCGCGCAGCAGGTGGCGTAGAATTTGATCTTCGGCTCCGTCCCGCTGGGCCGGGCGCTGACCACCGTCCCGTCCTCCAGAAAAAACTGAAGTACGTCGCTGGGGGGCAGGCCGTCGGCGCCGTTTTTTATATCCCTCACCCTTATCACTTTTATCCCCCCCAGGGTTTCAGGGGGGTTCTTCCGGTATTCTTCCATGATGCCCTTCATGATCCCCGGCCCTTCGGGGCCCTGGAAATACTTGGAGATACCCAGTTCCTGCCAGTAACCGTTTTGCTCGTAGAGCTCATCCAGCCGGTCCAGGAGGCTCTTTCCCCGGCTCCTCCAATACAGGGTCATTTCCGCGGTAAGGGCCGAGGCGGAAATACCGTCCTTGTCCCGTACTTCGTTTTCCACCAGGTAACCGTAGCTTTCCTCGGTACCGTAGAGGAAGGTCCCCTCGATTTTACCCTGATCGCAGCGGCGCATCACATCGGCTATCCACTTGAATCCCGTAAGGACCTCCACACATTCAACGCCGTAGGAAGCGGCCACCCGTTTTTGCATGCCCGTGGTAACCACCGTATTGACCATGAGGGGTTTGGGGGGGAGTTTTCCCAGCTCCTTAAGGGAATGGAAAATATAATCCTCAAGGAGCACCCCGGTTTGATTCCCCGTAAGCAGGACAAAATCCCCGTCCTTTGCCACGGCCATGCCGAAGCGGTCCGCGTCGGGGTCCGTGGCCATAACCACGTCGGCCCCCTCTTTTTTGGCGAGCTTTATGGCCAGGTCCAGGGCCGCCGCTTCCTCGGGGTTGGGGAACGCCACGGTGGGAAAATCCCCGTTTCCCTCCCGCTGTTCGGGAACGGTGATTATTTTAAGCCCCAGGTCCCCCAGAACGGCCTCCACATGGAAGGCCCCCGTACCGTGGAGGGGAGTATAGACGATTTTGACATCCCCCGCCCTTTCTTTTATCAGGGCGGGCCTGAAAAGCCGGCTTTTTACCATGGCCCGGTAGGGCCCGTCAATTTCCTCATCTATAATCCGCAGCAGCCCCCCGGCCAGGGCTTCTTCCCGGGTAAGCTCCTTAATGTCCCTGACCGCGTTAACCTCGGCTATGATCCCCTTGTCATGGGGGGAAATAACCTGGGAACCGTCGTTCCAATAGGCCTTGTAGCCGTTGTATTGGGGGGGATTGTGGCTCGCCGTAACGACTATCCCCGTATCGCAGCCCAGGCAGCGTATGGCAAAGGAAAGTTCGGGGGTGGGCCGCAGGGCCGAAAAAAGGCAGGCCTTTATGCCGTTGCCGGCAAATATCAGGGCCGCGGCCTCGGCAAATTCAGCGGAATAATGGCGGCTGTCAAAGGCGATAACCGCGGAAAGCCCCCCCGCTTTGGCAGCCTTCTCAGGGAAGGCCCGGCGCACATAGTTGGCAAGCCCTTGGGTGGCCCTCTTAACCACCAGGGTATTCATGCGGTTATAGCCCCCCCCGATTATTCCCCGCAGGCCCCCGGTGCCGAATTCCAGGTCCCGGTAAAAACGGTCCTCAAGTTCCTTCTCCGCCGCCGCCTTTTCCGCGCCGCCGGAAAGAGCTTCCGCAAGAAGCTTCTCCACACCGGAACGGAAACCGGCGTCCTTTTCTTTGGCGATATAGTCCTTCGCCCGGTCTATGACGGCGTTTTTTTCCATAGAAGTCCCTCCGGTTACAGTATAATTACCATTCCCCATAAACGCAAGGATAAAAAATGGACATTCGCAATTTAGACCACGACGGAAGAAATAAGAATTTTTAACCCCAGGGGAGACCGCTTATGCTTCGGGGCCTAAAGGCCCCTCGGGCTCCGCCGGAACGCCGGTTCCCCGAGGCCTTTCTTTGTTTGCATTTTTGCTATAAACTTACATACTAAAATGTAAGAAGAAACAGTTGCAAGGAGTTTACCATGAAAAACCGCTTAGGAATATTTCTTTCGTTGTTTTTTTTACTGCCGGCATTGACCCTTATTGCCCAGAATGTGGACAGGGGTGAACTTGAAAAAAACCAGGCCGCCGTCGACTTTATCAACTATGAGGGGCCCCATTCCAGGCTCGATACGGCAGAGCAGATACACGATATAGGCTACCAACTGGGGCTGGAGGTCAAAAACGGGGCTTCCCGGACGGGGGCTTCCGGCCGATACTTTGTGATCCATTCGGTGGGCGATCCGGAGGGGGATAAGCTTGACGCGGATATCTTCGGCCTTGGGGTCGATGTTGGGGTGGATCATATCAGGAACCTCAGACTGATTATCCAGGGCTACCTTGAGGGGGCCTATGACTATACGGCGGGCGACGCGGCCCTCCTCTCCCGGTATATAACGATTTACAACGCCGTATTCCGCAAGGATTGGAACTTTTACAATTCCCGGTACAAAAGCGGGGTGATTGCCAACATGGACCAGGAAAGGGCGGGCCTTTCCATACGTTTTGATGAATGGCCCGGCCAAACCCTGATGACCATACCCCTGGGAACGGGCGATCCCGGCTCCCTCAGCGCCATCGACACCTCAACCCTTACCGACCCGAATGTGATCGACTCGATGCGTCAGACCGACGACAGGGGCATAGAAGACCGCCAGGACATGGTGGAACTTAAGGAACGGGAAGCCGAAGAGGCCAATCAGAGCGCGACCCTCCAGCGGGAGGCCATAGCCGAGGAAGAAAAGGACATAGCCAGGGAGCAGTCCGAGGTGGACAGCGCCCGCCAGCGGGTTGAACAGGAACAGCGCAGAACGGAGGAACAGCAGCAGCAGGCCCGGCAGCAGCAGGAAGAAGCCCGGCAGCAGCAGCAGGAAGCCCAGCGCCGTCAGGAAGAAGCCCAGCGGCAGCAGGAACAGGCCCGGCAGGAAGAGGCCGCGGGCCGCATAAGCCGGGAAGAAGCTCAGAAACAGCAGGAAGAAGCCCGGCGGCAGCCGCAGGAGGCGCAGCAGCAGCAGGAAGAAGCCCGGCAGCGCGAAGAGGAGGCCCGGCAGCAGCAGGAAGAAGCCCTGCAGAAACAGCAGGAGCTTGCCGAACAGGAGCAGGAAACTGAACAGCGCCAGGAGGAGCTTGATCAGCGCCGGCAGGAGCAGGAAGAGCGGCAGCAGGAGGCGGAACTTGCCGAACAGCGGGCGGAGCAAAAACAGCAGGAAGCCCAGCAGGAAAGGAAGGATATAGCCCAGGATCAGCAGGAAATTATCGACAGCCAGGAGGCGGCCACATCGGTCGCATCGGCCGGCGGGACCGGCACGGAAACGGTCTCCGCGGAGGGCGGCCTGCTGGCGGCGAGCATACTGCAAGCCGATTCCCCCCTGGGCCGTCTGGTGCGGATCGATCCCTCATCGGGGGCCGTC
>JAISRD010000051.1 GCA_031273835.1 Treponema sp.
GGGTAAAGATCATCCGCGTTCCGTGGAACTATGATTTCGCGGGCCCCGGAGGGGGCTTCCCCTTTGACGGGATCTTCCTCTCCAACGGGCCGGGGGACCCCAAGGACTGCGGCAAGACCATCGCGGCCCTGCGCCGGGCCTTCGGTATCGGGAAGCCGATCTTCGGCGTATGCCTGGGTAACCAGATCATGGCCCTGGCGGCGGGGGCGGATACCTACAAGCTCCCCTACGGGCACCGGGGGCAGAATCAACCCTGTATCGAGCTGGATTCCCGGGGCGGCCGGGGGCGCTGTTATATCACGAGCCAAAACCACGGTTACGCGGTACGGGGCGAAACCCTGCCGGCGGGCTGGGAGCCCTGGTTCATCAACGGTAACGACGGAACCATCGAGGGAATACGTTCCGTTTCGTCGCCCTTCTCGGCGGTTCAGTTCCACCCCGAGGGCTGTCCCGGACCGCGGGATACGGAATTCCTCATCGACCGTTTTGTGGAAGAAGTAAAAGGGAGAACATGAAACAACAAACGGTAAAAAAAGTTTTAGTCCTGGGTTCCGGGGGCCTTAAGATAGGCCAGGCCGGGGAGTTCGACTATTCGGGTTCCCAGGCCCTCAAGGCCCTGCGGGAGGAGGGGGTGAGGACCGTCCTGATCAACCCCAATATAGCCACCATTCAAACCAGCGAGGGTATGGCCGACGCTACCTACTTTTTGCCCGTAACCCCCGAATTTATCAGAGAGGTAATTGAAAAGGAAAGGCCCGACGGGCTGCTCCTTGCCTTCGGGGGACAGACGGCGCTGAACGCGGGGGTTGCGCTGGACCGGGACGGGACCCTGTATAAATACGGGGTAAAGGTCCTGGGAACCCCCGTGTCGGCCATTGAGGATACCGAAGACAGGCAGCGTTTTGTGGACAGGCTCAATGAAATCGGCGTAAAAACCCCCCGGAGTATCGCGGTGGACGCGGGACCTGAGGGAGCGGGGGCGGGCGTCGAGGGGGCGGTTCAGGCGGCGGAACAGATAGGCTATCCGGTGATGATCCGGGCCGCCTATGCCCTGGGGGGCATGGGTTCCGGGGTATGCCGCGGCGAGGGGGAACTCCGCCGCCGCTGCGACCGGATTTTTGCCCGGTTTTCCCCCCTGGAGGAACAGCGGACCGCCCAGGTGCTGGTGGAAGAATGGCTTGGGGGCTGGAAGGAAATTGAATACGAGGTGGTGCGGGATTCAAAGGACAACTGTATTACGGTCTGCAATATGGAGAATTTTGATCCCCTGGGGATACATACCGGGGAAAGTATCGTGGCGGCCCCCTCCCAGACCCTGAACGATTCGGAGTACCACAAGCTCCGCCGTATCGCCATTGAGGTGATACGCCATCTGGGTATCGTGGGGGAGTGCAATATCCAGTACGCCCTGGACCCGGAAAGCGAGGATTACCGTGTTATAGAGGTAAACGCCCGGCTGTCCCGCTCCTCCGCCCTGGCCTCAAAGGCCACGGGCTATCCTTTGGCCTTCGTGGCCGCCAAGCTTGCCCTGGGTTATTCCCTCACGGACATTGAAAACCGCATCACCAGGACAACCAAGTCCTGTTTTGAGCCCGCCCTGGATTATATCGTCCTTAAAATTCCCCGCTGGGACCTTGCCAAATTCAAAAATGTGGATGTCCGTATCGGGAGCGAGATGAAGAGTGTGGGGGAGGTAATGTCCATAGGGAGGAGTTTTGAGGAGGCCCTGCAGAAGGCTCTGCGTATGACCGGCATAGGCGCGCCGGGCCTTGCGGGGGACGATGAGCTCTGCGGGGCGGCGTTTTCCACCGCCGCCATCCGGGACCTGCTGGCCAGGCCCACGGACCGGCGTATCTTTGTTATCTACCGGGCCCTCATGGAGGGCTGGACCGTTGAGAAGATCCATAAAATCACGAAGATCGATCGGTGGTACCTTCACAAAATAGCCAATGTCCTGGAAACGGAAAATGAACTGCGGGCCCTGGGCGCGGCGGGCGGTTCCGCCCCTGCTTTCCCTCCGCCCTTTTCCATAGACAGGAACCTCCTTGCCCGGGCCAAACGGCTGGGTTTTGCCGACGGACGGATTGGGGAATTCCTCGGGATGGAAGAAATGGAGATACGGCGGCTCCGGGAGGAATACCGTATCAGGCCCCATGTCAAGCAGATCGATACCCTGGCTGCGGAATATCCGGCAAAGACCAATTACCTCTACATGAGCTACGGTACGGGCCCCGCCGGTTCCCTTTCCGGTGACGATACGGCCCCGGCGGGACGGGGGGTGATGGTCCTGGGTTCCGGGGCCTACCGTATCGGGAGCAGCGTTGAATTCGACTGGTGCTGCGTCAACGCGGCGGAAACCGCCCGTACCCTGGGGCGTTATTCCATCATGGTTAACTGTAATCCCGAAACGGTTTCCACCGATTATGATATGTGCGACAGGCTCTACTTTGAGGAACTCAGCCTGGAACGTGTTCTGGACATCTACGAACGGGAAAGGCCCGACGGGATCATCCTTTCCATGGGGGGGCAGATACCCAATAACCTTGCGACCAAACTCTACGACGCCGGGGCGCTGATCTACGGGACCACTCCCCAGTCCATCGACATGGCCGAAGACCGGAATAAATTTTCCGCCCTGCTGGATAAGCTCGGCGTTGAACAGCCCGAATGGCGGGAATTAACCGGCCTTGCCTCGGCCAGGGCCTTTGCCGCCCAGGCGGGCTATCCGGTGCTGATACGGCCCAGTTATGTACTTTCCGGGGCGGCGATGAACGTGGCCTGGAATGACGGAACCCTGGAGGAATTTTTAAGCCTGGCCGCCGATGTTTCGGCGGAACATCCCGTGGTGATCTCCAAGTTTATCGAAAATTCCAAAGAAATCGAGATCGACGCCGTGGCAAAGCGGGGGGAGATGCTTTTCCACGCCATCACCGAGCATGTCGAAAACGCCGGCATCCATTCCGGGGACGCCACGGTGGCCCTTCCCGCCCAGCGGCTCTACATCGAAACGATCAGGAAGATACGCCGTATCGCCGAAAAGATCGCCGGCGCCCTGATGATCACCGGGCCCTTCAATATTCAGTTCCTCGCCCAGGACAACCGGGTGCGGGTGATTGAGTGCAATCTTCGGGCCAGCCGCAGTTTCCCCTTCTGTTCCAAGGTAAGCAGGGTGAATATGATAGAGCTCGCCGTAAAGGCCATGCTTGACGAGCCGGTGGAAAAGAGCCCCGTTTCCGCCCTGGATCTGGACTGGGTCGGAGTTAAGGCGGCCCAGTTTAGTTTTTCCCGGCTCCACGGGGCGGACCCGGTAAGCGGCGTGGAAATGGCCAGTACCGGAGAAGTGGCCTGCATAGGGCCGGACCTGAACGACGCGTTCCTCAAGGCCATGCTTTCCGTGGGGTATAGGGCGCCCCCGGATTCCAGCCCCCGTAAACGGGTCCTCTTATCCACGGGTCCCATGGAGGAAAAGATTGATTTTCTCGGTTCCGCGAAAAAACTTGTTTCAATGGACTATGAGATTTACGCTTCCCGGGGAACGGCAAAATTCCTTAAGGCCAACGGCATAAACGCGTTTCCCCTCAACTGGCCCCTGGAATCGAAGGAGCCCAATATCGCCGGTTTTATCAGGCGGCGGGAGGTGGATATGATCATCAACATCCCTAAAAATAACCGGGAGACCGAATTAAGAAACGACTACCTCATACGGCGGCTGGCGGTGGACTTCGACATCCCCCTCTTTACCAATATCAAGGTGGCCCGTCAGTTTATCGACGCTCTAATGGAAAGGCGTGAAAAGGGCCTGGAAATTAAGGCCTGGGAGGACTATAAATAGGGCGGCAGGTATGAAAACGCTGGGTTATTACAACGGAGAAATCGGCGAGATTGAGGATATGCGCGTCCCCATGAACGACAGGGTCTGCTGGTTCGGGGACGGGGTTTACGACGCGTCCCTGGCCGTCAATAAACGGGTGCTGTTTCTTGAAGAGCATATCAACCGCTTTTTTTCCAGCGCCGCCCTTTTACAGATGACCCCTCCCCTGGGCCGGGAAGAACTGGGGCGGCTCCTCGCGGAGCTTGCGCTCAAGGTGGAAGGGGAGGCGCACTTTGTATACTGGCAGCTCACCCGGGGTACGGCGCAGCGCTTCCATATCTTTCCCGAAGCCGGTATAAAGCCGAATCTCTGGGTGTTTATCCGCCCCGCCGAATTCCCCGATCTTGAAAGCAAAGTAAAAGTCATCACCGTCGAGGACACCCGCTTTTTTCACTGTAACATTAAGACCCTTAACCTTATCCCCAACGTGATGGCCAGTGAAAGGGCGAAACAGGCGGGGGCCGATGAGGTGGTTTTCTACCGTAAAAATCTGCCGGATGACATTCCCGAAAGGGTAACCGAAGCTTCCCACAGCAATATACATATCATCAAGGACGGGGTCTTCCGTACCGCCCCGGCGGATAATCTTATACTTCCCGGCATCATCCGCGCCCATCTTATAGAACAATGCGTTCTTCTGGGCATCCCCGTCAAGGAAGAGCCCTTTAGCGTTACCGAACTTATGGAGGCCGACGAGGCGCTTTTATCAAGTTCCGGCTCCTTCTG
>JAISRD010000086.1 GCA_031273835.1 Treponema sp.
TCAACTCCATGCTGCCCCCAAAATTTTTGCTTTAGGGTTTGATTGTAGTTGGCTATGGTTAGATTTTTACTTAGGATTCTCAGGTCCCCATGGTTAGATTTAACGTAAGGCTATGCGAAGTGTTGACAAGATTTCCCTCCGGGTGTATTCTGTCCCAAGACAGTCTAAGTATCAAAAAAGGGGCCGTTCAGACGGCCCTTTTTTATAGGACGGAATGCGGTATAAGGCGAAAGAAGAGGATGAAGATACCGTTGCTTTGCGGGGGGCTCTGGAGCCCGTACTGGGGGGCCTGGGCCTTTCCCTGGTGGAACTGAACCTTTTTAGAAGGGGAAAGAGGGGCGGCGGGACGGTACAGGTACGGCTGGTGCTGACCAGGTCGGCCCTGGGTACCGATGATCTTGCCGCGGCCCACCGGGCCCTGCTGCCCTCTCTGGAACTTGCCTTCCCCGGGGGGGGCCTTCAGGTGGAGCTTTCCTCCCCCGGTACGGACAGGCTGGTCAGGGAAGGCGCCGAATTCCGCCATTATACGGGAAGGGGTATACGGGTTTACCGTACCGATACTTCCCAATGGTGCGGGGGGGTGCTCCGCGCCTCCGATACGGAAAAGATACTTCTTGAAACCCCGGCGGAATCCGAAGGGGGGCAGGGGGGAATCATAGAAATACCATATTCAATAATAGCCAAAGCAAGGCTGGATGATTCTTTTAGGTAAGGCCTTAGCGGGGTACAGGAGGTAACGGGCGTGGCAACGGATATGTCGGAAGCAATCCGCCAGCTTATTCATGACAGGGGTATTTCCGAGGAACTGATACTCAAAACTATCGAAAACACCCTCCTGGCGGCTTATAAACGCCGTTTTGGAAACTCGGATAACGCCATTGTACGTTTCAACGAGGAAAACAGGGTGGTTTCGATCTATGCCCAGAAAAAAATAGTCGACGGCGTCTATGATCCGGTGGCGGAAATCGATCTGGAGGAGGCCAAGGAGCTTAATCCTGAAGCCGAACTGGGGGATGAGCTTTTAATAGAGGTGGACCCCATGGATTTTGACCGGCTTGCCGTCCAAAGCGCCAAGCAGACCGCCCATCAATCGATACGGGAAATACAGAAGGATACCCTTTATTCGGAATTTAAGGATAAGGTGGGGGAGATCATCATAGGCTACTACCAGCGGGAACGGAACGGGACTATCTTTGTCGATCTGGGCAAGACCGAGGGGATACTGCCCAAGAAGTTCCAGTCCCCCCGGGAGATATACCATACCAACGACCGTATCAAGGCCCTGATAACCGAGGTAAACAAAACCCCCGCGGGGCTTCAAATCGTCCTTTCCAGGACCCATACCGATTTTGTCCGGGCGATTTTTGAGTTGGAGGTTCCCGAAATCTACGACAGGACCGTCGAGATTCACAAGATAGTCCGGGAGGCGGGATACCGGACAAAACTGGCGGTTTATTCAAACCGGGAAGATGTGGACCCCGTGGGGGCCTGCGTGGGGCTCAAGGGGGTGCGCATCCAGTCCATCATCCGGGAACTGGAGGGGGAGAAAATCGACATCCTCAAATACGATCCCGATTCCCGGCGTTTTATCAAAAACGCCCTTTCCCCCGCCGAAGTCCGGGACGTGATAATCCTTGACGAGGGTAAACATCAGGCCCTGGCCGTGGTGTCCGATTCCCAGTTGTCCCTGGCCATAGGAAAACAGGGGCTCAATGTAAAACTGGCAAACAGGCTGGTGGATTGGAACATCGACGTAAAAACCGACGCCCAGTTTGAGGAAATGGACATCGCCTCAGAATCGCGCCGGGCGGTATCGGCGCTGTTCGGGGATACGGAGGAAATTTCCCGCATTGCCGAGCTTCCCGGCATCGCCGAAGAAATCGCCGGGGGCTTCCTGAAAAACGGGATAGATTTTATCGAGGATTTCCTCGCCCTTTCCCCGGAGCAGCTTGCCGGTCTAAAGGATATAAGCGGGGCCCAGATAGAGGAACTCCGCAAACTCATCGAAGAATATATCGAAATTGTTGAAGAAGAAGAACCGGAAGAAGCGGAAGGGGAACCGGAAAAAGACGGCGGGGAAGAGGCCGTAACGGGGGCGGAAGAGGCCCGGGAAGATACGGAAAGCGCGGAAGAGGAGTTTGAATGTCCCGACTGCGGAGCAAAGGTGACTATAGATATGACCAAGTGTCCAAACTGCGGTATCGGGCTGGACTTCGAATATGAAGAAGAAGAATAAGGTGGAACATGGCTGAGGAAGTAAACAAAAAACCGAAGGTTGAACTCATCAAGCATGTACGGAGTGACCCTGGCACGGAGGAACCGAAACCCGCCGTGGAACGGACTGAGCGCCGTAAGGTCATTGTGGTAAAGAAGAAACCCGCCGCCCCGGGGCCCCGGCAGGCCGTTCCTCCGGCGGCTAAACCCCCTCTGCCCAGGGTTGTCCGGGTTCAGGAAAAGGAAGCCCCTCCGCCTGTCAAAGAGGCCGAAAAAGAAGTTCCGGAGACGATTACGGAAAAACCCGTGGAAAAACCGGTGTTTCCCAATACCCAGCGTCCCGTCGGGGCCGCGGGCAGGGTAGGGGGCCGTCCTGTGGGGCCCGACGCCTTTGTGCCCAATACCCAGCGTCCCGTCGGAGTCGTGGGCAAGGTAGGGGGCCGCTTTGTAAACAGGGGAAACGACAGGCCCCCCGGACCTCAAAGGCCCGCGGGTCCCCAGAGCGGCAAACCCTACGTCCCCTTCCGTCCCGGCCAGAGGCCCGGTCCGGGGGGGAGGCCCGGTCCTGCCCGGCCCGGTTTTGTTCCCCGGCCGGGGCAGGGGAGGCCCGGAGGGGGAGGCAGGCCTGGTTTCGGCGGGTCCGGCGCGCCCCAGACGCCGCCCCCCATAGAGGGAAAGGCGAAGAAATCCTTCAGGGCGAAGAAGGCGGTCTATCAGCGTAAGGAACAGGAAATGGAGGAAAAACTCCTCCAGACCAAGAAGAAGATCACCCATATAGTCAATCCTGTTCCCAAAACAATTGACATTATGGAGGTTATCTCCGTTTCCGATCTGGCCCGGAAGATGAACCTTAAAGCTTCGGATTTGATTCAGAAGCTCATGAGCATGGGCATGATGGTTACGATTAACCAGCAGATAGACGCGGAGACGGCGACCCTTTTGGCCGCCGAATTCGGGGCGGAGGTAAACATAGTCAGCCTCTATGAGGAGACCCTCATAGAAACGGGGGCGGACGACAGGGACACCATGGAAAGCCGTCCGCCGGTTGTTACCGTCATGGGCCATGTGGATCACGGAAAAACAAAGCTCCTCGACGCGATACGCAGCGCCGACGTGGTATCCGGCGAATTCGGGGGCATTACCCAGCATATAGGGGCCTACATGGTCGATACCCCCCACGGCAGGATAGTCTTCCTGGATACGCCGGGCCACGAAGCGTTCACCCGGATGCGGGCCCGGGGGGCCCAGGTTACGGACATCGTGATCCTGGTGGTTGCCGCCGATGACGGGGTCATGCCCCAGACCATTGAGGCCATCAACCACGCCAAGGAAGCGGGGGTTCCGATCATCGTGGCTATCAATAAAATTGACAAGCCCGAGGCAAATCCCGATAAGGTTAAGAGCCAGCTTTCCGATCTGGGGCTCATGCCCGAAGACTGGGGGGGGCAGACCATGTTTGTGGAACTTTCCGCCCTCAAAAAGGAAGGTATCGATAAGCTTATTGACGCCATACTCCTGGAAGCTGAAATTCTTGACCTCAGGGCAAACTACAGGCGCAGCGCCGAGGGAAAGGTTCTGGAATCGCGGATCGATCACGGCCGGGGGGTGGTTGCCACGGTGATGATAGAAAAGGGAACCCTCAAAATAGGGGACTGCTTTGTCGCCGGGATTTGGCCCGGCAAGGTCAGGGCCCTGTTTAACGACAAGGGGGAAAAGGTCGAGGAAGCGGCTCCCTCAATGCCCGTGGAAGTACTCGGTTTTGAGGGAATTCCCAATGCCGGGGACCCCATTCAAGTCGTTGAGGATGAACGGAACGCCCGGGGCGTTTCGGCCAAGCGGCAGGAACTTAAGCGCTTTGAGGACGCCAAGAGTACCAGAAAGATCACCCTGGACAACCTTTATGATACCATAAGCGACGGGGCCATACAGGAACTAAAGGTAATTATCAAAGCCGATGTACAGGGTTCCGCCGAAGCCCTCCGTTCAAGCCTGGAAAAACTTTCCAATAAGGAGGTGCGGGTCAATGTGATCCAAGCCCTGCCCGGGGCTATCAACGAAGGGGATGTGGACTTAGCTAGCGCTTCCAACGCTATCATCCTGGGCTTTAACGTAAGGCCCACCCCGAAGGCCAAGGTCCTGGCGGATCAGGAAAAGGTGGACCTGCGCAAGTACAACGTGATCTACAAGGCAGTGGAAGAAATAGAGCAGGCCCTTGAGGGCATGCTCAAGCCCGACACAAAGGAAGAGATCCTTGCCTCCGTGGAGGTCCGGGAAACCTTCAAGGTTCCCAAGGCCGGAACCATCGCGGGCTGCTTTGTGCTTACCGGCACGGTTAAACGGAGCGCCAGCGTCAATGTTATACGCGAGGGAATTGTGGTTCATACGGGGAAAATTTCCAGCCTTAGGCGCTTCAAGGACGATGTCAAGGAAGTGGCCGCCGGTTTTGAATGCGGCCTCGGCGTTGATAATTTTGACGACATACAGATCGGGGATCATCTGGAAGTGTTCGAGATAGTCGAAGTGGCAAGGAAACTTAACGGTTAGGAAATGACGCACAGAACCGAGCGGGTGGGAAGCCTTATACAGGAAAAGATAGGGGGCCTCATCATAAGCGGGAAAATAAAAGACCCCAGGGTGGATTCCTTTCTTTCCGTTACCAGGGTGGAAGTTTCCAGGGATTTTTCCTATGCGGATGTTTATGTCTCCAGCTATAAAACGGAAGCGGGGCTTAGCCGGGGAGTCGCGGGGCTTCAGCAGGCCGCTGGTTTTATCCAGTCCCAGCTTGCCCGGCAGATGAATATCAGAACTACCCCCCATCTGCGTTTTCATGAAGATCTCGGCATACGAAAAGCCTTCGATCTGGTAAAAAAAATGGAGGGCCTCTTAGGACATGAAGCCGGCGGGGAAGAGCGGTTATCTCCTGCTGAATAAACAGCCGGGTCTCAGTTCCTTTGAATCCTTAAGGCCCGTCAAGAAAGCCTTTTCCACCGGCAAGGTCTGCCATACCGGTACGCTGGATACCTTTGCCCGGGGGCTCCTGGTTATCCTTGTGGGCCGGGCGGTGAAGCTTGCGTCCTGGTTTTCCGGCTGCGATAAACGTTATAGGGCGGCGCTTAAATTCGGGGAAGAAACCGATACCCTGGATCCCGAAGGAAGAATCGTCGCCGAGGCCCCGCCGCCGGGCCGGGAAGATCTTGAGGGGGTCCT
>JAISRD010000094.1 GCA_031273835.1 Treponema sp.
TGGCGATGCGTATGGCGTCCGCCCGGTTTACCGCCCCCAGTTTGGCGTACACGCTCCGGATGACGCTGTGAACCATATTGGAGGAAATGTTCAGGTCCTCGGCGATTTCCTCACCGGTATGGCCCCGGGAGAGGCTGTTTAATATGGACAATTCCCAGTCCGAGAAAGCAGGAGAACCGGCGGCGTCCCGGCCTGAGTATTGGGCCGCCACAAGGGAAAGCTTTTTCGTAAAGGCCGAAGCCTTTTTCCCTATGTTGCGGAGCCAGTCCCCGGGAATCTGCCCGGCGCCGCCGGGGCTCCTGTCGTTTTCCGCCGTCCGGGACCTGAGGACGGCGCCGGCCAGGCTGTCCAGGGGCTCCCCAAGCTCGATAAAGGGCATGTCCAGACCGTTGGGGCAGGCCGCGTCATAGGCCTTTGTCAGGGCCGCAAAGGCCCCTTCCCGGTCACCGAGCTGATGGCGGATTATGGCCTCCAGGGCGGTCATTTCCAGAAAGCCCAGGAGAAAACCGCCAAGATCGCCCCGGGCCTTTTCATCCTCCAGGGTCTGCAGGGCTTTCCGGTACTCTTTTTCACCGTACAAACACCGGGCCTTTACCAGACTGTCGAAACCCCGGAACAGGGCGTTTAACTCATCCTCCTCATTTTCATTTCTCAGCCAGGGGGCGATCTTTTCGGTCAGCCCGAGGCGGGCGTAAAAACGCCCGATGAGTATATCGTGGATGGTGTGGCGGTTCAGGAAGTCCGGATTTTCAAGCTGGGCTTCGAGCTGTTTTTCCAGCTCATGGATTCCCGCCACATCCCCGTGATGGATGCCGATCCGCATGAGGTAGAAAAGAGCGCGGTTTTCCACTTCGTACTGATTTTTTTCCCGGCCCTGAAAGACAGCCTGGCGGGCGTATTGTTCCGCCCTGCCCAGATCCCCCTGGTAATAGGCCAGCTCCGCCCGGGCCAGGGTGTCGGTTCCGTAGAGGTAGCCGTTCAGGGAACCCGACGCGTAGGGTATGGCCCCGGCAAAGGTGTCGATGAAGGCTTCGATTTCTCCCGGTTTCGCGGGAAGGCCGATGAGAATCACATAGGAAGGGATATTACACTGGCCGAGCTGTCCCCGGACCGGCTCGGGATTTTCCAGGTAGTACCGGTACCCTTTTTCAAACCAGGCGACAAAGCCATAGTCCCTGGTATATCTGCAGGAGCGGATACCCAGGGTTCCCAGGTTATTATAGGCGGCGGAGAGGATACGGGAACGGAGGGGGCACCTCTCCCCGGCCTCGAAACGGGCGGCGGCCTCCCGGCACAGGGCGGCGGATTCCTCAAAACGGTCAAGGTACAGCAAAAGCCGGGCACGGATGATAAAGCGCAGGAAAAGAACGTCCCCGTCTTCCTCATCTTCCGTATCTTCCGGATCTTCGCCAGCGGCGATCATCCGTTCCACCGTTTCCAGCAGGAAAGACGTGGCCGCCCGGGGCAGATTCCGGGGGAGGGATTCGATGAGCCCCGCGATTCCCCCATAGTCCCCGGCCCGTTCATAGTTTATCGCCGCGTCGGTGGGGAGGTTGTTCTCAATACACCACAGGGCGCCCTTGCCGCAGACCTCCCTAATCTCCTCCCGAGACAGTTCTCCCTGCTTTTCCCGGAGAAAGTCCAGAAAGAGGTTGTGGATCCTGAAGCCGTGAAGGTACGCGTCAAAGCGGACAACCGAAGAAAATCTTTCCATGGCGGCGATGTTCCTCCTGCCGCCCTCAAGCTGTTCAAGGAGATTCCTCGGCCAGTGCTCAATAAAGGATAATTTAATGAGGAACCGCTGGAGTTCCGCTTCCATGGCCTTGAAAATACGCTCCTCCATCTTTCTGACCGGCAGCATCACCCGGTCCCAGCCCCGGCTTTTCCAGCCGGCATGGTCCCGCCTTATCTCCTGGAGAACAAGCCCCACCGCCAGGGCCCAGCCCTCGGTATCCCGGCAGATACGGTCAAGCTCCTCCTCCGTGAGAAAAATACGGTGGATACGGAAATATTCGCGGATTTCCTCCCGGGTGAACCGGAGATCCCCGGTACCAATCTGGGAGAGGAGCCCCTTGGCCAGGAAGCCCAGGGTATTTATCGCCGGTTCGGTCCGGGAAATCAGGGTGATGGTGTTTTTTGAAACCGGGGCGGTGAGGACCTTCTCCAGAAAGCGCAGGATCGCCGGGTTGGTGATAAAATGAAAATCGTCAATGACCACCACGTACCGCTCGTGGGTGAGGATTTCATTTTTGATATAGGACATATACCGGTCAAATTGCCGGGCCGATTCGGGAAAGCCCAGATCGGCGAAGAGCCTCGCCGCCTCCGGGTTTAGATGGGTCAATTCCCCGGTGTAGTTCTCCCAGAAACGCTGATTCAGGTTGTCCCGTTCCGAAATCTGTATCCAGACGGTTTTCCGCGGGTCCCGCTGGAGAAAGGAATTGACCGCGTAGGTCTTGCCGTTGCCCTCCCCGGCTATCACGGTAACCACACGGCTTTGCAGGGCCTTTTCCAGCAGCCGGTCTATACGGGGCCTTTCCAGGAAGCTGTGATTTTCCGGAATTACGGGCATATCAGCCGTTCCGTTTCATAAGCGGCCTGTCATGAATTTCCGTCATTGGCGCCCAAAAGCCCCGCGCCCGTGGCGATACGTATCGCGTCGGCCCGGTTAAGCGCCCCCAGTTTGTTGTAGATACTGCGGATTACGCTTTTCACGGTATTCACCGACAGGGAAGAGTGGCCGGCTATTTCCTCCTGGGTCATCCCCTGAGACAGGTCCGTGAGGACCAAAAGC
This sequence comes from Treponema sp., assembly GCA_031273835.1. GTDB lineage: Bacteria > Spirochaetota > Spirochaetia > Treponematales > Breznakiellaceae > JAISRD01. Next base: position 2,795 of record JAISRD010000094.1, read on the forward strand.
TCCCGCCGGGAGAGGCTTATTTCCCCGGCCTCGCCGCGGTTTTGGTCCGGCCGGGACTGTTCCGCCGTGGCGAAGAGCTTCCTCGCGTAATTCGCAGCGTTCCGGCGTACCGCCTCAAGCCAGTCCCGGGGAAGCCCCGAAGCCCCGTCCTTTAAGGCCCCGTCGGAGAGGGCCCGCATATCCTTACCCAGTTCCGTAAAGGGCATAAAGAACGCGTTCGGGCTGGCCAGGGTCCAGACCTCTTTCAGGACGGCAAAGGCGGCCCGCTTCTCCTTGAGATGGTAGCGGCATACCGCCTCCAGGGCCTTCATGGAGATACGCCCCAGGATAAAGTCCCCCGCGTCGTACTGGTTGTTCCGGGTTTCCATGGCCGCCAACGCCGCCAGGGCGGCGGGATAGCGTTTTTCCGTGAGGTGGCACTTCGCCTTGACCAGTACCTCAAGCCCGAGGTTCATGGAGTTAAGATCGCTCCCCTCGAAATCGTTTTTCAGCCAGGATGCCACCCTGCCTGTCTCGCCAAGCTGGGCGTAATACCAGCCGGTAACAACGTCGTGGTAGGTAAAGCGGTTGACGTAGTGGACGTGGTCGAGCTGGGCCTCAAGCTGCCTGAAAATGCCGGGAACGGCCTCATGGTTCCCCCGGGCCAGGTGGATCCGCAGCAGGTAGTAGAGGGCCCGGTTTTCCACCTCGTACTGATTCCACTCCCGGGCCCGCTGGAGGGTCAGCAGGGCGTATTTTTCCGCCCCGGCCATATCCCCCCGGAAAAAGGCCAGCTCCGTCCGGGCCAGGGTGTCGGCGCCGTATTCCATACCCCCCAGGGGCCCTATGGCCAGGGAAGCCACGGCCTCCACCGCGTCGATGTAGCGCTCTATTTCCCCCTTTTCGGGGCTGTTCACCCGGCAGATATAGGACCCGATGTTCAGCACCGACAGGGGCAGGGGCACCGCGTAGCCGCCGCTCTGGCCCCCGTGGAAGGCGCAGCGTTCAAAATCCGCGGTAAAATTGTAATCCTTGGTATAGGGGCTCTCCATCATGCGGATAAACCCGAGGTTTCCGTGGCAGATCATCAGAACCCGGTGGACAAGGGGGGACGGGGGCAGGGCCTCGAAACGGGCGATGGCCTCCCGGTTCTCCTTTTCGGCCTTTTCGATCATACCAAGGCTCAGGAGTATGCGGACCCGGTGGGTATAGATAAGGGGGTTGTTTTCATAGACCTCCGGGGGGGCGTGGTCCAGCATTTCCAGCAGGAAACGGGCGGTTTTGCCCGACAGCATCATGGGCAGGGTGGAACA
>JAISRD010000101.1 GCA_031273835.1 Treponema sp.
CAAAGCGGTGAAGCCGCAATAACCATGATCCAAAAGAACCGTTACGACATCATTTTTATGGATCACATGATGCCGGAAATGGACGGCATTGAAGCTACCGCCAGGATTCGCGTTCTGGAAAGCCCGGACGGGTATTACCGGAACGTGCCTATCATCGCCCTTACCGCAAACGCGGTTTCCGGGATGAAGGAGACGTTCATCAAAAACGGAATGAACGACTTTTTGGCAAAGCCCATTGAAATCGGCAAACTGAATACAATTCTTGACAAATGGCTCCCGGATAAAAAAAAGGAAGCCTATGTCGATGAACCCCTTCCCGAACTTAACATCGAGGACTTTGAGAATCCTGAAGAAGTGAAGAATGAACCGCTTGTGATTGACGGGATTGACTTCAAAACGGGTTTATCCATGACCGGCGGTACGATGGAATACTATCTTGAAGGGCTGCGAAGTTATGTTAAAGACGGGCGGGAGAAAGTCGTTCAGATTAAAACAGCATTACAGAAAGGGGATATTGCGCTGTATACCACCTATGTTCATGCCCTGAAAAGCGCTTCGGCCAGTATAGGCGCCATTGATCTGTCTGAATCGGCGAAAAAACTGGAAGCCGCGGGCAAAAGTCAGGATATGGATTACATCAACGCCAACAACGATTCCTTTATCGGCAATCTGGAATTGGCCCTGGCGAATATAGCCGCCGCCCTGGAAGTCCGGGACGACAAAAGATCGACCGCTCTTGACGAAGGCAGTTTTGAGGACCTCAAGAATGATCTTCCCGGTTTGCGGGAAGCGCTGGATGCTATGGATATGCAGAAATCCGACCAACTCATTAAGCAAATCACCGCTAAAAAGTGGGATGCGGGCCTTGCGGGGAAGCTCCAGGAGATCTCCCAGCATGTTCTGTTCTCCGACTTTGATGAGGCTATTGAACTTATAGACGATCTTCTGAAAAAATAACCTGAAATAACCCCAACAAGGAGTTTGTCATGGCCCAACTCAAGGGCGCGTATACGGCGCTCATTACCCCGATGAAGGAAAATGGGGATGTAGATTACGAAGGATTCCGCCGTCTCGTTAATTTCCAGCTTGAAGAGGGCATAGACGGCCTCGTCCCCCTGGGGACCACCGGCGAAGCCCCCACTCTGGAGGAGGATGAGGAGGAACGGCTCATCAAAATCATCGTGGAGGAAGTCCGGGGCCGCGTCCCGATCATTGTCGGGGCCGGTTCCAATTCCACAAAATCCATGGTGAGTTATACAAAACGGGCCAAAGACCTGGGGGCCGACGCCGCCCTGGTCGTAACCCCCTACTACAACAAACCCAACGATTCGGGCCTCATCCGCCACTTTGAAGCCGCCGCCGCCGTGGGCATTCCGGTGGTGATCTACAACATCGCCTCCCGGACCGGCAGGAACATCCCCGCCCCCCTGGTAGAGCGCCTTTCCCGCATACCCGGCATCGTGGGGGTCAAGGAATCCAGCGGCGACGTCAACCAGATGGGGGACATCATCCGGGACGCCGCGGGACAGAGGCGGGCTGAAGACCGGGACTTCACGGTCCTCTCCGGCGACGACGCCCTGACCCTGCCCCTCCTCGCCCTTGGCGGCGACGGCGTCATCTCGGTGGTGTCAAACCTCGTCCCCGGTAAGGTGGCGGCCTTGACCCGCGCCTGCCTCTCGGGTAACTTTGAGGAAGCCCGGAAGCTTCACTATGCGCTTTTGCCTTTCTTCAAGGCCGCCTTTGTAGAAACCAACCCCGTCCCCATCAAGGCCGCAATGACCTGGGCGGGCCTCCCCGCAGGTCCGGCCCGGCTGCCCCTGGGCCCCCTGTCCGGGAACAGCGAGGCTGTTTTGCGCGCTGCTGTAGCGGGTTTGGGGATTAAGCTGATATAGATCGATTATAAGGAGCGATACATGACAAAGATACCTGTAGGCGTCTTGGGAGCAACCGGCATAGTGGGCCAGCAGTACATAGCCCTCCTTGCCGATCACCCCTGGTTTGAGGTGCGCTATGCGGCGGCTTCTCCCCGGAGCGCCGGGAAAAAATACGCCGAGGCAACTGCCGGACGCCGGCACTTTGCCGATCATGTGTATACCAATATCGGGGACCTGGTTGTAAGGGATGCCAACGATGTTTCCCAGGCCATAGCCGCGGCCAAGGCAGGGGACTGCGCCTTTGTGTTTTCCGCCCTGGACATGGGGAAGGACGAGATCCGCTCTCTGGAAGAGGCCTACGCCGCCGCGGGTATCCCCGTGGTATCCAACGCCTCGGCCCACCGCTGGACCGCCGATGTGCCCATGCTCATCGCGGAGGTGAACCCGGATCACGCGGATATTATCCCCATACAGCGGAAAAACCGGGGCTGGGACAAGGGCTTCATCGCGGTAAAACCCAACTGCTCGATTCAAAGTTACATGACCCCCATCCGCGCCCTCCTCAATGCGGGCTACGAGGTAACGCGGCTCATGGTAACCACCCTACAGGCGGTTTCCGGGGCAGGCTATCCCGGCGTACCGAGCCTGGACATCATCGACAACATCGTGCCCTATATAGGCGGCGAGGAGGAAAAATCCGAGCGGGAACCCCTGAAGATACTGGGAGAAGTCAAGGGGAATGCCATTGAGAGCGCTTCCCTCCCCAGGATCAGCGCCTTTTGCAACCGGACGCCGGTAACCGACGGGCATATCGCCTGCATCAGCCTGGAATTCGGCGCCAAAAAACCTTCGATAGAGGAGGTGAAGGGGATTTGGACCGCTTTTACGGCCCTGCCCCAGGAACTGGACCTGCCCATGGCGCCCAAGCGGCCCATCATCGTTCGGGAAGAGGCGGACCGGCCCCAGCCCCGCAAGGACCGGGACGCGGACAAGGCCATGGCGGTTAGCGTGGGGCGCATACGGCCCTGCAACGTCTTCGACCTGCGCTTTGTGGGGCTTTCCCACAACACGGTCCGGGGCGCGGCGGGCGGCGGCATCCTGAACGCGGAATTGCTCAAGGCTAAAGGGTATCTATGAAAAAGATTCAAATTGATGAAAAGACCGTCCTGCGGTTTGCCGAGGAAGCGGACGCTCCTCTGATTCTGGAATTTATACGCGGGCTTGCGGAATACGAACATCTTTTGGATCAGGTACAGGC
>JAISRD010000145.1 GCA_031273835.1 Treponema sp.
TCCTCCGCCGGAACCCCAGGGGGGCCCTTTCCCTCCGGTACGGAAAATTCCTCGTTTGCCGCGAGGGCCGCCAGTTCCTTTTCATAGGGTTCCGTATCAATCGGATCTTCCCCGGCGCCCCTCACCTGTTCAAGGGCGTTTTTAAGTTCCCCCAAGACCGAAAGGATAAGGCGCACCCCCTGATCGCTTAAGGAGATCCGCTCTTCCTTGAGGGCGGTAAAGGCGCTTTCCAGGGCATGGGCTAATTTTTCGATACGCCTGAACTCCAGCATACGCGCCGAACCCTTGAGGGTATGGAGGGCGCGCATCAGCGTAACAAGATCGTCCTGAACGGAGGAACCGTCCCTGATTTCAAAGAGGAGGGTCTCCACCACGGAAATATTCTCAAAACCCTCGTCGGCGAATTTGCCTAGGTACTTTGATTTGTCAATTGCCATCGTTAATCGCCATCGTTAATCGTCCTCGATCAGTTTCCCTTCCAGATCACGGGAAAGGCCGGCAAGTTCCTCCGCGGAAGCCGAGGCGGATTCCGCGGCGCCGATAAATTGTTTAAGGCCCCGGCAGACATCGGTGATGGCTATGTTGATCTGCTCACTGGATCTGCGCTGCTTCTGGGTGGAAACGGTGATGGTCTGGGCCTGGTTTGAGGTAATTTCCGCCCCCGCCCGGATTTCCTTAAAAATATCCTCAAGGTCCTTGATCAGCTTGTACCCTTCCGCGATGCGATCCGAACCTTCCTCGCTGGAAATAATCAGGGAGGAGGACGAATTCTGGATTTCCTCGACCTGTTCCCGTATCTGCCGGGTGAGGCCAGCGATATCGTCGGCCAGGCGGTTAACCTCCGCCGCGACCACGGAAAAACGCTTCCCCGTTTCCCCCGCACCGGCCGCTTCCAGCGCGGCGTTGAAGGCTATCACCTTGGTCTGATCGGTAATGGTATTGATGATCCTCACGATATCCCGGATCTTGTTTATTTTATTCCCCAGGGAGATGATGCCGTTGATAACCCCCGAATTTTTTTCTTTTATGTCCCCCATTTTGGCTACGTTTTTTTCCAGCACCGAGAATCCCGTAAGCACGTCGTCTTCCATTTTGGCGGCAATATTGGCCACGCTGCCCGTTTTTTCCGCGATCTCAACGGCAATCTGTACATTGTCATTGATGACGCCCCTGATTTCTTCCATGCCCGCCGATTGATCCTGGGCGGTGGAAAAGTTATCCCTGCTGCAGAGCGAAATGGCCGCCGCCGTTTTCTGAATGGCCGTAACAAGATCCCGGGTTTTTACAAGGGCCTCCGCTGCCGCGGAATCGGAAAGACCTTCCCTTTCCGAAAGTTTTTCGAGCGTACGCCCATAGCCCCTCATTCCCAGAATGACAAAGACAGCGCTCAGAGCCAGGACCGCGATATTTATCAGGGCCCGGAACAGCGGTACTTCTTTCCGGAAAATAAAAAGGACGGTGCAAAAAATCAGGACCGCGAGGGCCGCTACGAGTATTCCCGCGGCGAAGCTTAAACCGCGGAACGAGCGCCGGGACGTTTCTTTACGCTTCCCTGGTACAAACATGGTATACTCCCCTCAGGCCGTGCGGTACTTATTCACCCTGTCCTTCAACTCCTCCGACATGAGGTTAAGGCTGTCGGCTGTTTTTGAAGTGGAAGCGGTGGCGGTAACAAACTGCTTAACCCCGGCGGAAATTTCCTTAAGGGCCGTAAAGATCTGGGACGACGCCAGTTCCTGCTGTTTGCTGAGGTTTGAAATCTGCTGGGAAAGGGTGGCGCCGCTTTGAGAATTATCCACAATGCGCTCGAAAACGGTCTTTTGTTCGCTCATCCGTTCATAACCCAGCTCTATCTGCTTGGTCCCGTTATTGGCCTCGGCGATCAGGGTTTGGGAGGCCCCCTGCACTTCCTCGATTTTTTGCTTTATCTCCCTGGTGGATTCCACCACGTTATCGGCAAAACGCCGTATCTCGGCGGCCACCACGGAGAACCGGGCCCCCGCCTCCCCGGAGGAGGAAGCTTCCAGGGACGCGTTAAAGGCGATAAGCTTGGTTTGATCCGCGATACCGTCAATGATACGGATCGCTTCGCCGATACGGTTAATCATGTCGGTAAGATTCCTGATTTCATGTATGATCTTCAGATTCTGATCCCTGATATCTTCCATCATGTCCTGGTTCGCCGTCCTGAGTTCCGCCCCCTTACGGCTGAGATCCTGAATCTGCCCCGCCAGTTCGGCCACCTCAATTGTTTTGGCGGCGATCTGTTCCGAGAGGTTTTTACTGCCCTCCATGGTCGTAACTATTTCGGAAACGCTGGCCGATTGTTCATTGGCGGTGGTGGTAATTTCCTTGGCCGAGGAAGAAAGATCAAAAACCGAGTCCGCCACCAATTGGGCGCTTTGCTTAAAGGAACCGAAGGTGGACTTGAGTATGTCTAAAAATCCGTTAAAAGCCGTCATCAGTTCCCCGAATTCATCCCCGGAATTAACCTCCAGGGCCAGGGTCAGATCGTTCTCATTAAGCCCCGTGAACAGGGTCCGAAGGCTCTTTACCGAGCGGTTTATATCCAGGGTACTGAGGACAACCACGGTAAAGGCAAGCAAAACCGACAGGAGGACTATGATAAGGTACAGGGCCATGCGCTGTCCCGAAGCGGTGATGTTCCGTTCGGTGAGCAGATCCATCTGATTGAGCACCGAAGACCAGAGACGGCACAGGCCCGCGCTGGTGGCGCTTACGCCCCCCGCCATTTCCCGTACCGTGGTGGGATTGGGGTTATTAAAGCCGAAAAGTCGGCCGTATTGATCCAAAAGCACCGCCGCGGCGCTCTGATATTCTGCTCTCTTTTCCTCCAAATCGGAGAGGGGATCAAGGCCGGAGGAATTTTTTTCCGCCTCCTTGAGGCTTAGGAAAATACGGTCCCGGTCCGAACCAAGCAGGGGCGCTGCGGTTAAGATAAGCGTCCTGTCCTCTTCGGGAAGCATGGAGACGGGCATCTTCTCGGCACCCGCCGTAAAGGCGCTCACCCTGAGCATACGGCCCCGGGCCTGGCTTGCGAGAAGCTCCTCGTTCCACGCGTCAATACTGGCCTGGGCGTTAAGGTCCCCCTTCCAAAGCCTGTTCCCTATGTCGGAAAGCCGGACCACCGCCTCCGGTACGGCGGAAAGGGCGGTATCGACAAAGTAGTAATTTCCGATTTCCGAAACCAGGATAAGAGAGGACCTTTCCCCTATGAGGGTAACGGTTTCCCG
>JAISRD010000220.1 GCA_031273835.1 Treponema sp.
GTCCAGCCCCGAGGGGTATTCCGCGATGAGATCGCCGAAATAGGCTTTCATTTCATTGAGCATCTGAGCGGTGGGGAAATAGGGGTTAACCAGATAACAAAAATCCTTTAGTTTGGGAAAACGCCAATATCCGCCGTAACGGCGCTGTATGAGCTTAAGCTTTTCCGCCGGGGCGTCGCAAAAGATTACTTCCGCAATATCCTTATCCTGGACATCGTCGATTTCATACCACTTATGATCCCCTAACACAAAGGCCTTTAATTCATTTTTATCAAGGGTCGTAATGACCCGCAGAACCTGTTCGTAATATTCATTGTTGCCCATGGCCTGGGTATAGGCCTCCAGAAAGGGAACATAGGAATTCCGCAGAAAATCCCGGGAAAATTTATAAATATTCACCGTTTTATAATAATGTTCCCGTTCGTTATAGTTAAAGAATTTCCGGGGGATAAAGTTGGTAATGGTATGATCCCTTGTGATCTGGACCACCGTTCCGTCCATCCATGATTCGTACCGGGCCACCGCGGCGAGGGTTGGTTCGGGATCGTCAAGCATATCCTGAATGAGCCGGTCCTCAAAGATAAGATCGCTTTCCAGGAGCAGGGTGTCGTCCAACAGAAGCTGATCCTTCGCCAGGGAGAGGGAATAAATATTATTGGTCTTATGGAAAATATCATTGGCGATATAGCTTATTTTGACGTTCTTATATTGAGTGCCGGCAAAATTCATCAGGTTGTTTTTCCGGTAGCCGGCCACAATAACGCAGTTCCGTATTCCCGCCTTATCAAGTGCGTCCAGGGCCCGTTCAATCAGGGTCCGTCCGTTAATTGAAAGCATGCATTTCGTGTTATTTTGGGTATATTTCCCCAAACGGCTGCCCATCCCCGCCGCCAATATTACCGCCTGCATAGACTCCCCCCGCCGGACCTCGTTTCAATATGAACAAGCGTCATGATACAGCATTTATCCCATAGTGGCAATTCTTGGGTTGGCGCCGGGAGTTTATAGGCCTGTCCCGGACGGGCTTGACCTGTCCCCTGTAATCGGGGGATCATATCCCGGTGGCTTTCTCCGGTCTTTTCCCCTATACCCTTGGTATGCGGCGCTGGTATTATTTGTATAATTTTTTTCTTGACGCAGGACGGTTAAAATGGTTATTTTCGTAGGTGAAGGCTTAGAATTTCGATGAATAACAGGGTGTTTTAATGTCAAAACGTGCGGAAAAGAGGGAGGAGGGGGCTGAAACGGCCTCAAGCCCCAAAATGGAGAACGGTCCGGCCGAGGCCCGGCCGGAGCAGGCTGCCTGCCCCGGCGGGGCCGGTGAACATACGGGGGAAAGCCCCGCGGAAGAAGAAACAAGGGCCGCCGAAACCGGCAACAACGGAGAAAGTTCTGGCGTTGTGGATGGAGGGACGGAGGGCGGAACGGCGGCAAATTCCGTTTCGGAAAACGCCGCCGGGCCGGCGGACAGAACTTCCCCGGAGGAACAGATCGCCGAACTGCGGATAAAACTCGCGGAACTCAGCGATCAGTACCTGCGTAAGGCGGCGGATTTTGAGAATTTCCGCAAACGGATGAACCAGGAAAAACAAAGCGCCATTGATTTTGCCAATCAAACCCTGCTTCTGGATCTGATTCCGGTGATCGATGACTTTGAGCGGGCCATCAAGGCCGCCGAAGATCAACGCGGGGCGGCGGGTCAGGATCCCGGGCAGCTTTCCGCGGGCTTTGACAGCCTCCGGGAGGGGATAGGCATGATCGAAAAGCGGCTGCTTACCGAACTGGAGAACAAATGGGCTCTTAAACGTTTTGATTCGGCGGGGGAGCCCTTTGATCCGAACCGGCATGAGGCTATAATGATGGAGAAATCCGCCGAGCTTACGGACCCCGTGGTGGCGGAGGATTTTATCAAAGGATATACGCTTAAAGACAGGGTGATACGGCCCGCAAAAGTAAAAGTTATCATGCCCGCATCGTAACGGGTAGAGCGTAAACGGGCATAGTAATAGCATAGAATCGAAGGAGATATAAAATGGGAAAGATTATTGGCATTGACTTGGGAACAACGAATTCCTGCGTGGCGGTTTTTGAGGGGGGCGAGCCCGTGGTGATCCAGAATTCGGAGGGGGGCCGCACCACGCCGTCTATCGTAGGCTTTACCAGCAAGGGCGAGCGGGTTGTCGGGCAGACCGCGAAGAACCAGATGATCACCAATCCGGAAAATACGGTTTATTCCATAAAGCGTTTTATGGGCCGCCGTTTTTCCGAGGTGGGAAACGAGATGAAACTGGTACCCTATAAGGTTGCCGAGCAGGGAGACGACGTCCGGGTGGACATTGACGGCAAGAAATATTCCCCCCAGGAAATTTCCGCCTTCATACTCCAGAAAATGAAAAAGACCGCCGAGGACTACCTGGGCGAAGCGGTTACCGAGGCGGTAATTACCGTGCCGGCCTATTTTAACGACGCCCAGCGCCAGGCCACCAAGGACGCGGGAAAGATCGCCGGCCTTGACGTAAAGCGCATCATCAATGAACCCACCGCCGCGTCATTGGCCTTCGGCTTCAACAAGGAAATGAAGCAGGACAAGATGATCGCCGTCTACGATCTGGGGGGCGGCACCTTTGACGTTTCGATCCTCGAACTCGGCGAAGGGGTCTTTGAGGTAAAATCCACCAACGGCGATACCCATTTGGGGGGCGATGATTTTGACCGCCGCGTCCAGGAATGGCTTATTACCGAATTCAAGAACGATACGGGCATCGATCTTGCCCAGGACCGTATGGCCCTTCAGCGCCTTAGGGAGGCCGCCGAAAAGGCCAAAATAGAACTTTCCGCCATGCAGACCACGGAAATCAACCTTCCGTTTATCACCGCCGACCAGAGCGGGCCCAAACACCTGCAGAAGAGCCTCTCCCGGGCCAAATTCGAACAGATGGTGTCGGATCTGCTGGAACGGTCCAAGGAACCCTGCAAGAAGGCCCTGGCCGACGCGGGGCTTAAGGCCGATCAGATCGACGAGGTGATCCTCGTGGGGGGGTCCACCCGTATTCCCGCGGTCCAGCAGATCGTCAAAGATCTCTTTAAGAAAGAACCCAACAGGGGGGTGAACCCCGACGAGGCGGTTGCCATCGGCGCGGCCATACAGGGCGGCATCCTGGGAAACGATGTCAAGGACGTACTGCTCCTGGACGTAACGCCCCTTTCGCTGGGCATCGAAACCCTGGGGGGCGTGATGACCCGGCTTATACCGCGGAATACCACCATTCCTACGCGGAAAAGCCAGATCTTCTCCACCGCAGCGGACGGACAGACGGCGGTTTCTATCCAGGTGCTTCAGGGCGAACGGGAAATGGCAAACCAGAACCGCGTTCTCGGCCGCTTCGACCTGGTGGGCATACCGCCCGCGCCGCGGGGGGTTCCCCAGATTGAAGTTACCTTTGACATTGACGCAAACGGCATAGTCCATGTAAGCGCCAAGGATCTCGGTACGGGCAAGGAACAGAAGATACGCATCGAGAGTTCCTCCGGCCTCTCGGATAACGACATCGACCGTATGGTCAAGGAGGCGGAGCTTCACGCCGAGGAGGACAAGCGGGAAAGGGAAAAGGCCGAGGTTCGGAACGAAGCGGATACGATGATCTACAGTACCGAAAAGAACATCAAGGATCTGGGCGATAAGGTAAACGGAGAGGACAAGTCCAGGGCGGAAGAGGCCATCGCGGATCTAAAAAGGGCCCTTGAAGGCGGCGAGATTCAGGCTATCAAGGATAAAACCGAGGCCCTCAAACAGGTTTCCTACAAGATCGCCGAGGAAATTTACAAGCAGCAGGCGGCCCAGGGCGGAGCGGCCGGCGCGGATCCCGGAACGGCGGGGCCCGGCGCGGGCGGCCCGGAGGGTAATACCAAAAGCGCCGAAGACGCCGACTACGAAGTCATGGATGACAAATAACACGAAAGACGGTTCCTTCTTTCGAACAAAGGGTTGATAAAAAATGGCAAAGCGGGATTACTATGAAGTTCTCGGCGTACAAAAAAACGCTTCCAAAGATGACATAAAGAAGGCTTACCGTAAGCTTGCCATTCAGTATCATCCTGATAAAAATCCGGGAAACAAGGAAGCGGAGGAAAAATTTAAGGAAGCCACCGAGGCTTATGAAATCCTCGGGGATGATCAAAAAAAGTCCGCCTATGATCAGTTTGGTTTTGCCGGCGTTGACGGCATGACGGGCCAGGGGGACTTTTCCCAGACCTTCCGCGGTTTTGAGGACATCTTCGGGGACTTTTCCGGCATTTTCGACACCTTTTTTGGAGGAGGGGGCCGCCGCGCTTCCACCCACGGCGGGGTGCGGCAGGGCTCGAATCTCCGCTACGATATTGAGATTCCCTTTAAGGACGCGGTGTTCGGGACCAAGGTTGAAATTCAATACACCAAAAATGACGGGTGTCCCGCCTGTCATGGTACCGGAGCGGCGGGGGGTTCGGGGAAAAAAGTCTGTTCAAACTGCCAGGGCTCGGGCCAGATACGGCACAGCCAGGGATTTTTTTCCGTCGCCTCCACCTGCCCCGCCTGTCACGGCGAAGGTTATGTCATTGAGCATCCCTGTAAGGAATGCGGCGGAACCGGGACTCAGCGGAAGCGGCAAAAGATCATGGTTACCATCCCTCCGGGGGTGGAGAACGGCAAGCGGGTGGTCATACCCCGCCAGGGAGACGCGGGCCCCGGCGGCGGTCCCCCGGGGGATCTCTATGTATTTATCCGTATCAAGCCCCACGAATTTTTTGAACGCCAGGATATGGATCTGTACTGCGCGGTTCCGATCTCCATAACCCAGGCGGCCCTTGGGGCGGAGATTCACGTAAGCACCCTGGACGGCAAAACCCTCAAGGTTAAGATTCCGCCGGGGACGGCCAACGGCAAACTGCTCCGTATCAGGGACGAGGGGGTGCCCTCGGGGGGCCGCCGGGGTTCTTTCTGGATCAAGCTTATGGTGCAGATACCCGCCAAACTTTCAAAGCGGGGCAGGGAACTGTTGGAAGAACTTGCCCGTACCGAAGGGGAAAACAGCGCCCCCAAGCCCATTCCGCTTTCGGAAATGCCGGGTTAGCGCCGGGCGGGTCATGTTTAGACTGGCATAGATAGGCCGAATATCGAGTTTTTACTTTAACCACGGACCCCACGGACAAAAGCCTCAGAATTCAGGATGTTTTACCAGGTGTCAGGAAGGTTCAGGCAGCCGGGGGATTGACAAAAACCATATCATTTTCCATTATACGGTAGGTAGGATTTTCTTGTTGGATACCAGAGACACTAACTCGGTAAGTTCTCCGGATCTGCTTGTGGGGATTTGAATCTTCCCTGGAGAATTCACCAGAGGATGAAAAAAACACACAGGGTTTTTCCCGGCCCCTTCGTCTATCGGTTAGGACATGAGATTCTCAATCTTAAAAGAGGAGTTCGATTCTCCTAGGGGCTATTTCAGGGGTTTTCTATTCCCCCGCCTATTTCATCAAGAGACCGTTGACCTCCTGTTTCAGGCGACGTATAGTTTTATTACCTATGGAAGGAAGCAGGCAGTTTAACCGGCTGGTTTCGGAGCTGAGCCTTGACGAACGGGCAAAAATGCTGGAAAAGCTCAATACCCAAACGGACTTTGCCAATACTACGCTTTATGATGAAAATTCTCAGGAAGCCCCGGTGGAACAGCTTGAAGTCCGGTATCAGAAGCTCCCCTGGTATTATAAGTTCTGGTTTTTTATTCTGTCTTTTTTCAAGAGCCGCAGCCCCCTCAAATTGTTTGAGGAACAGCTCATGCTCAAAATGAGCATAAAAATAGAAGAGAAGGCCCCCGGTCTTTACCAGTACCAGAATGATCTGCTCCTTGCGGGCTTTCAGGAGGAGCTTATAAAGCTCCGGGACGGTTCCCGTTTTTTTTACTCTACCCTGGATTCAAGCTTTAACCGGGACAGGGGGGGCCTCATGGTTTTTCTCGGTTCCCTGGAAATGCCCGAAATTCACAAACAGATAGTCGAGAATACCGATCCCCAGGGTTTATCCGCGAAATATCCTGAACTTAATGAAGTGGAACTCAGGCAGAAGGCCCTTCAGACACTGGAAAACGCCTTTGCCGGGATCGGCGAAGAGCAGCGGGGCGTTATGTATGCCAATACCCGTTCCCTTTACTGCCTCAAGCAGCTTTCGTCTTTTCTCTATGACCGGATAATCAACGCCTTTGTTTTTAATTCCGCCCTGCAGAAAAATACCTGTCCCGCCCCGCCGGTGCGGGATCAGCTTTCGGCGCTGAACAATATTCTCTTTTCCATGAAATGGGTTCCCTCCGTAACCCTGCTGGAATCCCTCTTTGTTTATGTGCTTATGGAAAATTCCGGGGACAGCGGTTTCGATATGCAGTCGGAGATGCGTAAACTCCTTGTCCGGGCCGGATCTTCACTTAAGATAATAAAGGACTTTAATTACCGGGTACCCCTGACGGCGCTGCTGCGCTGCAGCGCCAAAAATATGGGCTTAAGCCCCAAGCTTATCGGGGGAGGGGAGGACTGGTTTGCCGTTTACCGGGAACACTGGAAAGCCCAGATAGAGGATCTGTTTACCGCGTTTGCGAGGACCCGGCGGCAGCGGGATCTGCAGGATTCCTTTAACGACTTTTTCAAGGGAACGGAGCTCAGGATGCTTGAAAACATGGGTTCCGAGTCCAACCCCGCGGGGCTTCCCGTGAAGGGCAACTACAGCCTGTCCTTTCTTCAAACCTTTTATGCCGTGGTGTTCCTGGAGGATATCAACAGGATTATCAGGCCCATACTTATCGACGGTGAATTTCACCGGCGTGAAAACCGGGCCGAGTTTACCGAATATTACAACAACCTGATTAGGCTTGATGATCTTATCAAACATTACGACGGGAACATTTCCCCCGCCGGGGATTACGGCCTGCGCTATGCCCAGGCAAAGGCCGATATGTCTTCCCTGCCGGTAAAACGGCGGAAAATACAAATTGTGCTGGAAGAGGCCGCCAAAGACGCGGAAAAGATCATCGGGCAGACCAGGGAGGCGATGGAAGGCATGGCGGGGATACTGGGGGGGATTATCGGCAAGGGCACAGATGAAAAGTACGGTACCCTTGCCAATCTTTCGAACATAGCCAAGGGTAAATCCCAGATCGATGCCATAGAGGGATGTATTGAACAGTTAAGCGACGGCATAAGGCTCCTTGATGAAATAGACGCCCTGGAAGCGGGCAGGTGAGGGCCCCCGCCGTTTCGGCCGGTCTTTTTCCGTTTAACCTGGAATTTTCAGGCAATCCCCCCGCCGCGCGCTTTCCCTTTATCTTTGACGGCAGGCCGGTGGAGACCCTGCCCGGCGGCCGCCCCGCCCCCCGCTGCGCCGTATCGGGCCGCGCCGCCGGGGATATGCGTTACGATCCGGCCCTTCCGTCGGAAAGAAGGGAAGCTTTTTTCCGTTCCTTGGGGATAGATAAATCTTGTCTTTACAGCCTGGTACAGGTACATTCCCGGACCGTGTTTACCCTGGGAAGCCCCGCCGGGGAATCGTCCGCCGGGCGATCCGCAAGGCAGTCTGCCCGCCTTCCCCCGCCGGAAGTTTTTTCCCGTGAGGGGGACGGTATGGTGAGTTTCGCCCCGTCCCCCTGCCTTGCCGTAACCGCCGCCGACTGCCTCCCCGTCTTTCTGCTTGATACCCAATCGGGGGCCCTGGCGGTTCTTCATTCGGGGTGGAGGGG
>JAISRD010000241.1 GCA_031273835.1 Treponema sp.
CGGCGTTGGTATTATCGGCGGTATAGTTCCATATTGTTGAACCCAGAAGATTCGCGTCGATGGCGTCGTAGTACATCGAAAGGGCTTTTTCATGAACCGAATAATCTCCGGTTTTAAAAGCCCTGCCGGAAAACAGATCAAAGGGGAGGCCGAATTCTCCCAGTATACAGGGTATAGGGGCGCCTGAGTTTTGGCCTCCCGGCTTTCGCGCCCGCCCCGAAAGCCGGGCAAGCTGTTTTCTAAACAGGGCAGCAACATTTTTTTCCCCTATTACGATCCTGCGTTTTTCGGCATCAAAGGAAAACCAAGGCCGGAACTGCTTGGTATACAGCGTGGGGCCGTCATAGCAGTGAAAGGCGTGGATCAGCCGGGTCGGCGGGGCGGCGCCGGGATTGTCTTTTAAGGGGTTGTTTTCCGGCTCCGTTTCGGATTCCCGGGGGACAAACGGCGCTTCCCCGGCGTTGATGCCTTCGGGGACGCCCTCAATGAAAAAGAGCGTTTTTTCATCCTTTTCACTCAGCCGTTGTATCAGCCTGTCCATGAAGGGCTTAAGGAGATCCTCGGCAAAGCGGACCGGCCTTCCCCGGTACAGGGCAAAGTGATCGGGCTTAAGGAGCTCCGGTTTCCACTTATGGAACCCTATCCCGCCGCGGGTCTTACCGTCCGTACCGGCCCTTCCCCCCTCGTCGGTCCAGACCCCCGCCTGTTTCCAGGGGCAGCTGTATCCGTCTTTGAATACGGAAACACCGCCGGGGTTGAGGAAGGTCCTGCCCGTTTTTCGTACTCCCAGAATTCCCGTTGAATATACGGGAATTTCCACGGTATGCCCCGAAGCGGCCGCCATGGCGGCCAGGGGGCTGGGCATGGGACCCGAGGCGACCAGAAAATGCCCCAGGCCCTTAAGGTCCCGGCAGCCGATAAAACCCTGATGGGGTTCATTCATGGTACCCCAGCCCGTCAGGGCCTTGCAGTTTTTAAGCCGCCGTCTGCAATGGGCCACAGCCTCTATATACCGGCTTTGAAGCCAATCCTGGGCGCTTTCCCCGTCAATCCGGGTTTCCGGGGCAAAGACGTTCCCCCCGAAGAACAGGGTAAACATGGAGGCCGCGGCATAGCGGTTATAACCCGTGGGCCAAATCATGGGGAGGGCTTTTTCAGGCCCCCGGCCGGAAGACACCGGCAGGGCCGCGCCGGCGGCAGCAAGGGCGGCCGGGTCCATGCCGAGTTTTTCCAGGGTCCAGGACGGCGCGCCGTCTCCCCCGGTAAAACGACTCCATACATCCTGGTGGGGATCGATAAAAACCGAGACTCCCTGCTTTTCCGCCTCAATAAGAAGCTTGCGGAGATAGGCAAGGTAGGACTCGTCGTATATCCCCGGCCCCTCATGTTCCAGGGCTTCCCAGGTGATGATGAGCCTGACAAAATTGAAGCCCCAGCGGGCCAATTCGACAAAGCGCTGTTCCGCTTCCTCAAGGGGGAAGGGGCGTCCGGCAAAAACGGCTCCCGCCGAGCTAAAGGGTTTTCCTGTCAGGGGCAGCTTGGAACTGCCCCCCAGATTGCAGCCCCGCAGCATAAGGACACGTCCGTTTTCATCGACAATCCGGGAACCGTTGATATTCATCATAGTACGGTATATTATATACGACATGAAACATCTAATCATCCTCATAACAGGTCTTTTTGTCTTGTCGGGAATCCTGGCCCCCTGCCTTACGGCGCAGGACTCAGCCGCTTATATCAGCGAGTTTAACAGTTACAACGCGCTGCGGGATAGATTCGGGGTAGTCCAGGACGCGGTTAAGGCGGGCGGTTCCGCCACGGAATTCTACGTCCATGCCTTGAACAGGCTGGTATTGGAATATCAGAATCTGAGGGGGGCCACCGATATAAGAATCGCCGCAGACATGGCCACGGCTCTCGCCCGGCAGCTGGGGGAAGAGGGGCATACCGAGGCGGGTCCCAAGCTGTGGGCACTGGTGGAAACCATGCCCGATCCCCTGGTCAAGGCGGAAGCTCTGACAGCCCTGGGCAGAGTGCAGGCGGTGGATTACCTTCCCCAGGTTGTTCAGATCCTTACGGATATTAACAGCGCCCCCTCGGAGGATAGGACGGGGCAGGAAAATATAGCGGTTGGGGCGATACGGAGTCTTGAGGCCTATAAGGACAGTTCAGGGTACCTCCCGGTGTTCTTTGCCTCCACCGGCTGGTATTCCCAGCGGGTAAAGGACAGGGCGAAGGAAGCCCTGCCCAGGATCATGGATAATCCCGCGGAGTCCCTTACTTCGGTAATTAAGGGCAGTTCTTACAACTATGCGGTTAAGTACGCCGCCCTTCAGGCTCTTGAGGCGGCGGAACTTACCGCCCAGCTCAAAGCCGCCGGGGCGGTAGCCTCCCTCAGCGAAGCTTGGCGGACCAGCACCAGTACTGTGGGACAGCGGTCTATCCTTACCAATACCCGCAAACTTGCGTTGAACATGATACGCCGCTACGGTACCGAGGACGCCAACGTTTATCCCCTGCTGGAACGGTGCTATAAGGAAGGGAGCGATACGGAGGAACAAATTGCCGCCGTGGCGGCCCTTTCCGCCCTGGCCACCGATGATTCGGCCACGAGGCTTTCATCCTTTCTTATGGATATCAACGAACGGCTCAGGCGCGGAACCCTGACCCAGGAAGATGAACGGCTTGTCCGGGTGATCATCCCCGCCCTGGGAAACACGGGACGCCCCAGCGCGAGACCGGCCCTTAGCTCGGTGATGAGATTCGACTGGACCGGCGCAGTCCAGCGCCTTGCCCAGGAAGCGCTGAAGAAGATTCAATAGGCAGAATAGGGGCGGTATGCCCCCGGGCTAAATATCCGCCTATTCGGCCAGTATTTTTAGAATTTCCTCAGCGCTTTCGGCCTTTAAAATCTCGGCCCGTTTTTCCGCGCTCTTAAAGAGCAGGCTTACCTCCGCCAGAAACTGGAGGTGGGGCCCCGTCTTTTCCAGCGGGGAAAGGGTCATTATATAGATCCGGCAAGCTTCGTGATCCAGGGAGTCAAAATCCACCGCGCTGTCCGAAATGCCGATACAGGCCACCAGATCCTTGACGGTGGCACTTTTTCCGTGGGGAATGGCAATTCCGTGCTTCATGCCCGTGGACATCTTTTGCTCCCGGTCCATCACCGCGGCATAGGCCGCCGCCCGGTCCTGTATTTTGTTAGCCGAAACCAGAATATCGAGCAATTCATTGATGATTTCCTCTTTAGTCCGGCCCTTCAAATGAAGGCTGATTGTTTCTTTGGTAAGTACTGTTTTCAGGTTCATATCAATATAAAGTTTAGAGCCTCATGCCCGAAAAGTCAAGGTTATTGTTCCAAACCCCGGGGTACAAGGTCCCAAACCGCGCGAAACCCCGGAATTACCGCTTTTCCTTGACCTTTTCCTTTTCCTTGGTGATCTTCTGCTCCAGTTTATCCATAAGCTTATCCACCGCCGGATTAAGCTCAAAATCATGCTCTTTTATATGAATCGATACCCCCCAGCGGAAGTTAACCTTCGCTTCCGCCGTAAAATTCTTATCCCTGGTAAGGGTTACCAGAAGATCCACAATCATATTTTCCGCGTTGTGGATGCGGGCGATCTTTTTGTCCAGATATTCCCGGGAATCATCCCCCAGGGTAAAATGTACCGCCTTGACGTCAATGTTCATAAAAACCTCCGAATAATGAATTAACGGGTATATGATGAACCCAGATCTAGCTCATTCCGGTATTTTGCCACGGTCCTTCTCGCAAGGGGTATCCCCCGCTGGCTAAGCAAATTTGCCAATTCCTGATCGGAAAGCCGCCGTTTTTCACCGGAAATGATTTCCCTTATTATCTCTTTTACGCCCCCCTTTGAATACCGGGAACCGCCGGAACCGGCGCCGGTAATGGAATTTGAAAAAAAATGACGGAGCTCGTAAATGCCCCATTCGGTCTGTATATATTTACCGTTGGCGGTTCTTGAAATGGTGGTTTCATGAAACCCCAGTTCCCTGGCGATGTCCCGCAGGGTCAGGGGAACAAGGTACTGGGGGCCGCCGGCAAAAAAGGGCCGCTGAAATTCCACGATGGCCCTGGATACTTTAAGCAGGGTATGGTTGCGCTGATTGATGGACTGAATAAACCACCGGGCTTCCTTGATGTTTTCCCGTACAAAATCCCTGGTTTCCTTTTCCGCCGCCTTCCTGCCCCTGCCCGCTATTTCCATAAAAAAAGGGTTTATCCCCAGAATGGGGATTTCCTCGTCGTTGAGGATTATGACAAATTCGCCGTCCTTTCTAAGGACCTGCACATCCGGCACGGCATAACGGGTTTCCCCGGAACTGAACTGCCTTCCCGGAAAGGGGGAAAGATCTTCCTTGATCCGGTTAAAACAACGCCGCAGGTCCTCCTCCCGGCGCCCCAGGATTTTGGCGGTTTCTTCGAATTTGCCCCGCTCAAGCTGTTCCAGATAGTCCAGGGTCTCTTCAATGCCGTCGGACAGGTCCGGGAGCAGCCGGGCCTGGACCCGCAGGGATTCCTTATAGTCCTTGGTGCAGGCGCCGGGGGGATCCAGGGCTTGGACCAGTTTCAGGGCCGCCGCTATTTTTGCCTTGTTTTCCCCCTCAAGGAGCAGTTCCGGAGGCTCCTTGTGAAAACCGTCGGAGTCGAGGTTTTGGATGAGGAGTTCCCCTATACGGCGTATATCGTCATCGGCGGTTTCAAGGGCCAGCTGCCATAAGAGATGTTCCTGGAGGGTTGCGGGCCGGGCGATGGCCCCCTCAAGAAATTTACGGTGTTCCTCGCTGGCCTCTTCACCCGCCCCGCCTGAGCCGGTATAGGGCGAATCGGAACCGAAATCAAAATAGTCGTCATCTTCTTTTTCCGGGGAAAAAGAGTCCAGTGAAAGTTCCGCCGGGTCGTCCAGAACCTCCAGGGCGGGGTTTTTTTCAATTTCTTCCTCGATTGTTTCCCGCAGATCAGCGATGGGCAGTTCCATCAGTTTCATGGACTGGAACAGGTTGGGAGCAAGCTTTAGATGCTGTTCTTGAACAAGGTATTGCCGCTGTTCCATACTCAAACTATCATGCCCTTGGGCCTTTTTGTCAAGAATTCAAAGCGGCCCGCCGATAAGACAAAAAACCTCTTTTTAGGAGTTTCCATGACCGGAAAGATCTTCACCCTCAGCATCCCCGTTGTCTTCTTTATGTGCGCCTTTTCCTGTTCCGGCATACCCGACGTTGAAAGGCCCCTCCCGGCCGGGGAAAGCCCCCTGGACGCCTACTATGCGGGGCGTGTTGAAGAAGCCGCCGCGGGTCTTGAAACCCTCCTTGAGGAAGGCCCGGAGAACCCCCGGCGGCTTAAGGGGCAGTTGGCGGTCCTCTACCGGGAATTGGGGCGCGGCGAAGAGGCTCAAAAACTCCTTGAGGAGACCCTCTCCGATTCCGCCGGGGATACGGCGGCCGTAAGTCGGCGGGAACTCTACATCGGCTATTACCTGTCGGGCCAATACGCCAGGGCCCGGGAATTCCGTAATTCCGGGGATATGTCGGCCTTTACGGGGCTTAAGGACGAGCGGGAACAGGGGGAAATGCTTTTTTATGACGCCATGCTGAGTAAAGAGCAGGGGGAAACGGAACGGGCAATCACGCTGTTTAAGGAGAGTCTTAAACTGAACAAGTGGCGTCCCATCGCCTGGTACCACCTGGGGCTTCTTCTTGCCCCCGCGGACCCTAAGGAAGCCGAAACCTGCCTTAACAACTGCCTTTCCCAGGACAGCGCCTTCTCCGAAGCCCTGTTCCCCCTGGGGAAGCTCCTTATGGAACGCGGGGCCTGGTACCAGGCCGCGGAACTGCTTGCCAGGGCGGATCAGAGGCTGCCCGGAAACAGGGAACTGAGGGCCGCCCTGGCGGAAGCCCGGAAGCACGTGCCGGCAAGGGCCGATGAACTTGCCCCCATACGGCGGAAGATCGGCGCCAAGCCTCCGGTGGTAAAAAATGTGGCGGTCCCCGCCGAGGGGACCATACGCATAGGCCTTGCCGAAGGGAGAACCCTGGTTTCCGTTAAAGCCGGCGGGGATTTTAGAATAGCCCCCGAGGGGGCCCCTGATGGGGGTGAAATAAGCTACCGGGGCAGGGCCCTGGATCAGATATGGGTAAGCTGGGAGCGGGACGGGAACATCACCGTACAGGATGAAAACGGCAAAACCGCGGTCCGCTCCGCCAGGGCCCTGATCTTAAGCTACAATGATCCGGAAAATACCTCCATAGTGGCGGGGGTTGTCAACGGCGCCCCGGGGGTCAACCGCAGCTACCGGGGTATTCTGGAATTCCGTCCCGCCCCCGGGGGTATGACGGTGGTCAACGTACTTAACATGGAAGAGTACCTCTACGGCGTCGTCCCCGCCGAGATGCCCGTTAGCTGGCCCGAGGAAGCCCTGAAAGCCCAGGCCATCGCGGCCCGTTCCTACGGCCTTGCCTATAAGGGCCATTTTGCCGACAGGGGCTTTGATCTTTACGGCACTCCCCATTCCATGGCCTACCACGGGGTCGGGGATGAACATAAAAATACCAGCGCCGCGGTGGACGCCACCAGGGGGATCATACTCAAGGGCGGAGAAGCCCCCCTGCGGGCCTATTTTTCCGCCAACCACGGCGGTTACAGCGAGGACAGCCTGACCATGTGGGGTTATGACGCGTACATGGCCGCCGTGCCGGATAAGAGGCTCCCGGTCCGGGACTCCCCCCTTCCCCCGGATGAATTGGACCGCTGGATTCGGGAAACGCCGCCGACCTTTTCTTTTATCCCCCGGCTTTCCTATGTTTCCGCCTACCGCTGGGAAAAATGGGTTACCCCGGCGGAGATAGCCCGCCGCCTTGCCCGTAATCCCGGGGAGATAACGCGGATTACGAGCCGGGGACGGGGCGTCTCCGGGCGTATCTATGCCCTTGAGGTGCGCTCTTCAAAGGATTCCGTAATGGTTGAGGGCGACGCGATCTGGAACGCCATGGGAGGACTCAGGTCAAGCCTCTTTACCATCGATACCAAACGGAATGGGGAGGGCAAAATCGAATACTTCATTTTCCGGGGCGCCGGTTACGGCCACGGCATAGGCCTGGATCAGCATGGCGCGGCGGGCATGGCCGGCGCGGGCTACAAGGCGGAAGAGATACTCCGCCACTACTACCCCAGGGCCGAACTCGGCGCTTTGTAAGGGCCCGCGCCCCCCGTGCTCTGAGATTATAAAGAGAGGGGGCGTTATTTCACCTGGAATTATTAAGGAGAGTACGGCGAAAATGAACCGCAACAATTATCAAATACAAACAGAGCAGTCGCGGCAGCTATTTATGAAAACCGATCAAGCCCGGGTGATCGAAAAACTCAAGCTTCCCCACGACGGCGATTTTTTATATGTCCGGTTCCTCGGCGAAACGCTGAGCGTTTCACGCATGACCGGAAAAATCGCCGGCATTCCCGATGACGACACCATGACCCCGGCCGCCGTTTATGACTATTTGTGTCATTCACGGGCGGACAGGCTGCGCTCCGGACAGTGGGTGAGCACGGCGGGTATAGGCCTGGAATTTCACCGTGGAAACGACGGCATGTTTGCCGAAACCGCCCGGTATCTCGACGGCCGCGGGGACGCGCTGGCGGCGCTTTGCAGGAAACTCGGCGGTACGGAGAGGACACCGGGGGACGTGAGTTACGAACTTACGCTTTTCGACGAAATACCGGTGTGGCTTCAGTTCTGGCGCGGCGACGATGAATTTCCGGCAAAGCTCGTCCTGCTTTGGGACAAAAACATAACACAATGGGTGCATTACGAAACGCTGTATTACATAGCATCGATGCTGTTTACGCGGTTAAAAAAGGAGCTGGATATAAATTGAGCGTCCGGACAGGAATCTGGATGATTCAGACAGGAATCTGAATGATTCAGACAGGAATCTGAATCGCTCAGACAGGAATCTGGATGGCTCAGACCCGGGTCTGAATCGCTCACGACAAGCCTCCGTATCGCCCGGACAAAGCTCCGAAGACTCAAGGGGTAATCGGTCCGTAACCCCCTACGGATACCGCTTCTTGAATTCCCGCACCCTGGCGGAGGCGCTTACGTTCATCGGCGAGCGGTCCCCCCGCAGCAGGTAACGTTCCCCTATGCCGGCGATCATGGCCCCGTTATCGCCGCAGAGTTCCGGGGGAGGAAAGACAACCCGCAGTTCCCGGCCGCCCGCGGCGCCGGCTTCCAGCCGCGCCCTGAGGCAGGAATTGGCCGCCACCCCGCCGCCGCTGACGACGGTGGAGAGCCCCGTATCTTCCACCGCCCGGAAAAGGCCCCGGGCCAGTATTTCCACCGCGGTCTTTTGAAAGGACGCCGCAATATCGGCGAGCTCGTCCTTGTACCGGGCCGCGGGATCCCCGCTTTCCCCTTTGTTCCTGTGGTCGGTAGTTATTACAACCGGGCGGGGTTTGGCGCGGAACTGTTCCAGTTGATTTACCACCGCCGTCTTGAGGCCCGAGTAGGAAAAATCATACCGGTGCTCCGAACCGTCCCTGCCGGTTTTATAGAGCCTGGGCAGGGG
>JAISRD010000262.1 GCA_031273835.1 Treponema sp.
GGTCAATGTGAATCATGAGATAGGGGTCATAAAAGACCGGTTAATTCTCTTGCTCCTGGAAGATGACCGGAAGAAACGGGGCCTCATGTTTGACGAAATGATAGACCTGCTTAAAAAATGTATAATCCCTATTCGGCCAAACCGATCCCTTCCCCGTGAATTACCCCGCAAGGTGAAATTCCACATGCGGACGGAAGTTGAGCGGGCTAACAGTATTTTGAAAGACTGGCTTCTTCCCGGAAAACTCTATGTGAAGGGACACACAAAAGTTTCTTTTGTGTTATTCAGTGCTGTGGTTTGTCTTGCCGCCCTGCGGACGCTCCAGTACTTCATCCTCTAGCAGGAGGGGTTTTGGGAAAGGCTCTACTAATTCTCCTTAATACAAAATATTGAAAAAACTTAGCTCAAATGTCGCATAATCCCTTTTTATACGCAACCCCTGGCGTACCACAGATCCGTCTTTAACCACCAAGGGCACTAAGGGGCGGGAAGCCCTTTATCTTCCTTTCCCCCCCCTCTTTATGCCCCTGGTGTCCTTTACATATCCTTTGTGCCCTTCGTGTCCGGCCCTACGGAATTAAGGCGCTTACCAGCGGCCTTTCTTCCCGTCATTCTCCACCTGTACGGTAACCCTTGTTGGCCTTGTCGTCGGGATTTTCGGTGATATAGACGATCTTTACCCCCAGTTCATGCCATATATTCTCCAAGAGTTTGTGTGCGCCGTGGGTCTACCGCTCGGGGTCGGCGGGTCCCGGGGCTTTAAGCCCAGCGAGATAAGGGAAGCCTCCGTGAGGGGCGGGATCAGGAAATACCCCCGCTTAAAATCCTTCATCGTCGCCGTCCGCGTATCCGCGTCCATGACGCTGATCCAGTTACGGCACATCTCTAACTGCCCTTCGCGGTTAGTAGGAAGCCAATTTCTGCCTGTCGCCATTTTTTTCCTCCTTAATGGGTATTTTGGGCGAATTTGCCCCTGTTTACGGCGTTTCTACGCCCCCAGGGGCCAAAAGCAGCTACCGGCAGCCCGTTTGTACCCCTGAACGGGGCGGTTTTGCCTGAAAATGAGGAAAAAAGGGAGTTATTTATGGGGTACCGACACGCTGAAGGCTATTTGGAGTACAATATGAGCCGTGAACCGGCGAAGGCGGAGCCTTCGCTTTGGGTACTTTCCGCATTTATGCCTATTGTTGTCCTAAGCATGAAAGTAGTATCCCCCTGCCGTTGTGTGCTGAAAGGAAAGGCGCCGGAAAAGTGTTCCTGGCCGGCCCTTTGACTTTTACCGGGTATCGTTACTTTCACCGGGCCTACGCCGTGTTACTATTACCGGATTAACACGTTCGCCGGCTCACGTGCATTTTCCGGGCGGGCATAGCGAATACGGGAGGGGGAAGGGAGGGCAATTCGAGAGCTTGAACAAGTCTTTCCGCCTTGATACAATTTTAAGAAGGACCCAAACCTAAGCGTTTTGGATCCCCATACGGATATTCAAACTTGTTGAGGTTATTATGGGAATTCTTGGGATCGTACTCCTGGTACTGTTTATTATAGTGGCTATACTGCTGATACTCCTGGTTTTGATTCAAAATGAAGAAGGCGACAGCCTGGGGGGTATATTTGCCGGGGGCAGCGCCTCCGCCTTCGGTTCCCGCTCGGGCAATGTGCTTACCAGGGCCACTTCGATCCTGGGGGCTCTTTTCCTCATCCTTACCATAGGCATGGCCCTGCTCAGGCTGAATCCCGGCGGTTCCGGGGTGGAATCGGCGGGAAGGCAGCAGAACGCCGGACAGGAAAACGACTGGTTCCAGGATAACCCCCAGGGGGGGGATCAATCAGGCGCTGATGCCGGCGGCCTCAACGATTCAAGCCTCTTTACCGATACGGCTGTTCCTGTTAACCCGCAGGAATAGGGAGGGACAATGGCTCTAAGCGATTTATTCCCCCCGGAATTCATTAAAATCGGCCTTGAGGCGGAAGACAAGGACGAGGCCTTTGAGGAATTGGCCGACGCCTTCTGTCAGGTTTCCCGTCTCGATATCAGGGAAGAGATCCTTGAAGCGGTGCGGGACCGGGAACGGAAAATGTCTACCGGCATACAGAAGGGTATCGCCATACCCCACGGCAAAACCAACGCGGTGGACAGGGTACGGGGTATACTGGGGATTTCAAAACGGGGGATAGATTACGACGCCCTGGACGGTCAGCCGGTATACCTGCTCTTTATGGTAGTCGCCCCCCAAACGGACACGGAAAAACACCTGCGGGTCTTAAAGCGCCTGGCCGAGCTGCTTCAAAATCCCCAGTTCTTTACCGATCTGGCGGCCCAGAATGATCCTTCTTCCGCCAGCGCTGTCATAAAAAAATACGAAAATATACTGGCGGCGTCAGAATAGTTTACGGTGGGCCATGGAAGACGGGGAAGTTTTACAGCATTTGCTTGAAATTGAGTCGAAGGCTTCCGCCCTGGTGGACGACGCCCAGGCCGAGGCGGACAGGCGCCTCAAGCAGGCGGAGGAAGAAAACCGGGCTTTCTATGACGAACAGTACCGCGGCCTGATAACGGAACTTGACGGGGAATACACAGAACAGATCGGCGCGGCAAAGGCCGAATATAAGCGGACCTTGGACGCCTACAGGCTGACCCTGGACGCCATGCCTGTCAACACGGAAGCCTTCCGCGCCCTGGCCTTTTCGCTGCTTTACGCCGGGGGAAAATGATGATTAGGGCGGGCGAGCGTTCTTATGTGTACGCCAAGGCCTGCGGGATTGTGGGAAAATCCTTTGTCGGCCGCCGTATTTCGGCGCTGCGTCCCGTTACCCGTCTTTCGGAACTTGACAGGCTGATTTTTTCCGGGGCCGCCCGGGAATTGCCCGAACGGGAGCTTCTTCCGGACCTTGAAAGACGCCTTCTGGAACGGTCGGTTAAGTCGATTATTTCTATCGTCAATTGTTTTAAGAATCCCCCGGAACTCCTGGTACGGCTGCTCCGGGTTTATGAATATTCGGATCTGAAAACGGCCCTGGCCCTTGTCAATTCCGGGGAAAATCCTCTGGAAAAAAAATTTGTTTTTACCGGTCTGGGCGGATTTGGTTCGGTAAAGTTCGGGGCCTTTCCCGATCTGTCCGCCATGCTGGAAGGAACGGAATTCGCCTTCTTGCTGGATAAAAAGGGCCGCCTTAGGACGGATTTTGACGGGAGCCCTCCTGAAACGATCCTGGATAACCACTATTACCGCAGGCTTTGGGAAAGCCTGCTGAAATTGAAAAAGTCCGACCGCCGGGCGGCTGAAAGGATCATCCTGGAAGAAATATCCCTGCGAAACTGTTCCTGGGTCTTAAGGCTCCGTACCTATTACGGTATGCGGCCGGAGGAGCTGGCCCTTCATCTGATACGTCCCGGGGAAACGAAAAAGCCCGGCGCCGAAGGCCCCGGCCCCTTTTCCGCCGAAATTGAGGATGCCCTGAAGCTGCCCCTGGACAGCCGCGGGGAATGGGAAAGGTGGCGCCGGGCGGAATTCCTCAATCCCGAAGGGGTCGGCCCATGGCGGGTGGATCCGCGTTACTTCCAGAACGCCGCTTCGGAGTACCTCTACCGGCTTGCCCTTAGATCTTTCCGCCGCCGTCCCTTTTCCATTGATACGGCCTTTTGTTTTATCAAACTTAAACAGTTTGAGGAGGATCTTTTAACCAGCGACGCCGAGGGGCTGGGGCTGGGCATGTCAAGCAAGGATGTATTCGGTATACTGGAGGCAAACCTATGATGCGCCCCAGGAAGATGAAACAGATTGAAATGACCGTCCTTGCCCGTGATGTGGACCCGGTAATTGAATATCTGGGCCGCCGGGGGCTTATGCATTTTTCCGGCGATACCCTGTACGACGGGCCGGGAAGCGGCGCGGGAAGTTCCGGCGGCGCGGCCCGTATACGGGAATGCCTTGAACGGCTCCGTTCCGCCGCCGTCTACCTGGGGGTGGAACTCCCCGACGAACCTGAGGAAGACGGAAAACTCCCCCGGGAAGCCGAGGAAGCCCTTACCGATAAGCTTGCGGCGGCGGTTCTCTCTTTGAGCGCCGGGGAAAACGAACAGCTCCGTGAAAAGAAAAAACTTGAGGAAACCCTGAACGAGGCCCAGGCCTTTTCCAAGCTTAACGCGCCCTTTTCGGACCTTGATCAGCTTTCGTACCTTACCCTGCGGGTGGGGCGGCTTGATCCCAAGCGTCAGGAAGAATTGAGGGTAAGCCTTGCCGACCGGGCGGTGATCATCCCCCTGGACGATTCGGGCCGTATGCTGGCCGCCGCTTCCAGGAAGGGCCGCTTTGCCCTTGACTCGGCCCTGAAAAAATCAAACTTTAATCCCATTGCAATACCCGAAGCTTATAAGGGGGTTCCCGCGGATCTTCTGTCCAGCCTTAACAGGCGCCTTGAAGGAACGGAGAAGGAACTGGAACGTATCGCCGCCGCCAAGGGGGAATTCAAAAAAGAATACGGCCCCTCCCTGCGCAGCCTTACGGCGTCCTACCTCATGGCCCAGGCCGTGGAGGAATTGAAGGAGAGGCTGCGGGGTACAAAAAACGTATATGTGGTACGGGGCTGGGTGCCCGCCGATGAAGTGGCCGCCATGGTCGAGGAATTCGGCCGGAGAACCGAAGGAAGGACGGCGATACGATCCTACAACCCCGATGAAATTGAGGATGTCCGGGAGGGGCGGGAAAAGGTGCCCGTTTCACTGAAACACGGGAGCTTTGTAAGGGGCTTTGAGCCGGTGGTATTTTCCTACGGCGCTCCCCTTTACGGCACCATCGATCCCACCCCGTTTGTCGCTTTTTTCTTCTGCGTACTCTTCGGGATCATGTTCGGCGATCTGGGCCAGGGCCTGACCCTCTTTCTGCTGGGCTTCGCGCTAAGCGGGGGAAAGCTTAAGCCCCTTGCGGATTATGTAAAGTTCGCCACCCCCCTTAAAGCGGTGGGCGCCGCGTCCATGATCATGGGCCTCCTTAACGGTGAATTTTTTACCAACGAAAGAATTCTGGAAAAACCCACCCAGGCGGTCCTGGGGTTCTTTATGAAGCTGTTCGGCATGGAAGGGGAGCCTCCCGAACGGATTTTACAGCTGATGCCGGAAAAGGGAAATATCGAGAAGCTCTTTTATTTTTTCGGCTTTACCATCGCCGTGGGGGTCGTGCTTAATTCAATCGGGCTTGTGGTAAATATCATAAACCAGTGTTTCCTAAAGAAATTCGAAAAGGCCTTTTTTTCAAAAACCGGCGCGGCGGGGCTCCTCCTTTTCTGGTACGCCCTTTTCATGGCGGTGCGGATCATGCTGGGTTCCGGTTTTTTCTGGTACGATTATTTGGGGCTCCTAATCCCCGCGGGGCTTATCTTTTTCGGCCCCCTGATCTGGCGTATCATCGCCGGGGAAAGGCCCGTGCTGGAAAACGGCCTTTTAGTGTTTGTTATGGAAGGTTTTGTGGAGATACTCGAATCCGCCTCAACCTATATTTCCAATACGGTAAGTTTTCTCCGGGTCGGGGCCTTTGCCCTTTCCCACGCGGTACTTTCCTTTATCGTCTTTACCCTTTCGGGAATGGTGGCGGATTTAAGCGCCGGGCCGGCCCTGTCTTTGGTGATAACGATCTTCGGGAACGGCGTGATTATCCTTCTTGAGGGGATGATTGTAGCGATACAGGTGGTACGGCTGCAGTACTATGAATTTTTCAGCAAGTTTTTTACCGAGACCGGGGTGCCCTTTACCCCCTTCCGGTTCAGAAGGAGAGGAGCATGAATCAAAAAATGGCTTTTGCCGCGCTGTTGTTTCTGGCCCTGGAGGCCGCCGTCTTTGCCCAGGAGCCGGAGGCTCAGGCGGAAAGTTCCGCTGGGGCTCAGGCGGAGCTTTCCGCGGAAACCCCGGCGGCGGCGCAGAGTACTTCCGTATGGAAGTATTTTGCCGCGGCCCTCGCGGTGGGTATTTCCTGTATAGCCGGGGGCATAGCCGTGGGACAGATCGGTTCGGCGGCCATGGGGGCCATGAGTGAAAACCCGGAACTTTCCGGCAAGGCCCTGCCCTATGCGGGCCTTGCGGAGGGCATTTGTCTCTGGGGCTTCCTGGTGGCGCTTTTGATCATGATACTGTGATCCTCAGGCGGTCATGGATTATTTTTTTTTGGGAGATCCGGAACTGGCGACGGCGTTCCGTTTTGTCGGCATAGATGGCGCCTCCGTTCCCGGCCCCGGCGAGGCGCTGGCGCTTTTTAAGCGTATAACCCAAAACTGGGACGCCGTCGCCGGGGCGGTGCTTCCCGGCGAAACCTTTGAAAGCTGCCGGGTGCTGATCCTAACCGAAGAAGTGGCGGACTGGCTTGGGGAAACCCTTACGGATTGGCAGCTTTCCGGCCGTTATCCCCTGATCGTGGAAATACCCGGAACCCTGGGCCGTATGCCCGGAAGGAAGACCCTGGTGGATTCAATCCGGGAGGCGGTTGGAATTCATGTGTAAAGGAAAGGATTAGGTGGAAGAACTTCAGTCGACGGAAGCGCTGGACCGGGAAATACTCGAGGACGCGCGGAAGAAGGCTTTTAAGATACTCAAAAGCGCCGATGAAAGCGCCGCCGCGTCAAGGGTATCCTGGGAACGCAGGCTTTCGGCGGCCCTGGAAGAGGCCCGGACAAGAAACCGGCTTAAAACGGAATTGGGCCGCCGGGAGATCATGGCCCGGCTTCCCATGGATAAGCGGCGTATCCGTTCCGAAAAAATTGAAGGCTTTCTTGGATCGGCCATGGAGGATTTTCTTGCTTCCCTGGGCCGGGACAGGATAACCCTCCTTTTGGAAGGGGAATTGATAAAACGCATAAACGCCGTGGAGGGCCCGGATAAACCCGTCGAACTGCGTTACCGGGGCCTTTCAAAGGACGAACTTGAGGGGCTTATCAAAAAGGCCCTTCCCGGTATACAGGTCAAGTCCGCCGGGGATGCCCTGTATACCGTTCCGGGCGTCCTTCCCGCGCTGGTGCTTGAATTCCCCTGTCTGCGCTTGAGCGCGTCGGTGGACGCCGCCGCTTCCCAGCTGCTCCTTGACAAACGGGCCGAACTTGCCGCGGCCCTGCTGGGGGAGCAGGCCCTGGAAAATCCCGCCGGAGAATACCCATGACATCCCCGGCCCCGGTAACCATAGAAGGAAAAGTACGGCGCATCTCCGGGCCTATTATCAGGGCCGGAGGCCTGGGCAGGGCGGGGCTCTTTGACGTGGTGGAAGTGGGGGAAAAACGTATTCTGGGGGAAGTCGTCAGGCTTGAAAAGGATGAGGCGGTGATCCAGGTTTATGAGGACGACACGGGGCTTCAAATAGGGGCCGGGGCTTTTTCCACCGGACGGCCCCTCTCGGTCCTCCTGGGGCCGGGGCTTATCGGTACGATCTACGACGGCATACAACGGCCCCTCAAGGTGCTCTACCGGCGGACCGGGGCCTTCATGAGTCCCGGCGTCAGGGGTGATCCCCTGGATATGGAAAAGAAGTGGCCCTTTGTACCGAACCCTGATCTTGCCCCGGGCGGCGTTCCGCTTGCAAAGGCCGGGCCTGAGACGGCAAATTCCCCCGGTGTTGAGGCAAGGCCGGGGCTTGTCCTCGGTACGGTAAAGGAAACGGAAAGCGTTACCTGTACGATCATGGTTCCCCCGAATGTCAGGGGGAAGCGTATCACCGCCCTGGCCCCCGCCGGGGACTACAGCGCCGCTTCGGTGATTGCCGAAACCGACGGGGGGGATAAAATCACCCTGGCCCAGTGGTGGCCCGTCAGGACGCCCCGGCCCAACGCGGAACGGCTTTCCACCGACCGGCCCCTGGTAACCGGCGAACGGGTGATCGACCTGTTTTTTCCCCTGTCCAAGGGGGGAACGGCGGTTATTCCCGGCGGTTTCGGTACGGGGAAAACCATGACCCAGCATACTATCGCCAAGTGGTGCGACGCGGACGTTATTGTTTACATAGGCTGCGGCGAGCGGGGAAACGAGATGACCGATGTACTCACCGAATTCCCCCATCTGCAGGACCCCCGGACGGGCCGTTCCCTTATGGAACGGACCATACTGATAGCCAATACCTCCAATATGCCCGTGGCCGCCCGGGAAGTTTCGATATACACCGGGGTTACCCTGGCGGAATTTTACCGGGATATGGGCTTTCATGTGGCGATTATGGCGGATTCGACAAGCCGCTGGGCCGAGGCTCTGCGGGAACTTTCGGGCCGTATGGAAGAGATGCCCGCCGAGGAAGGCTTTCCCGCCTATCTTCCCTCAAGGCTGGCGGAATTCTACGAACGGGCCGGACGGGTAAAGACCCTTTCGGGACGGGAAGGGTCGGTGTCGATTATCGGGGCGGTGTCGCCTCCGGGGGGTGATTTTTCAGAACCCGTAACCCAGCATACCAAGCGCTTTACCCGCTGTTTCTGGGCCCTGGACCGGGACCTGGCCAACGCCCGGCATTATCCGGCCATTTCCTGGATAGACAGCTACTCCGAATATGCCGGGGAAGTAAGATCCTGGTGGGAACGGCTGAATCCCGCCTGGGCCAGGATAAGGCAGGACGCGCTGGATCTGTTAAAGAAGGAACAGCGTCTTGCGGAGATAGTCCGGCTTATAGGGCCCGACGCGCTGCCCGATGATCAGCGGCTTGTACTGCTTGCTTCTGAGATCATAAAGGACGGTTTTCTCCAGCAGAATTCCTTTGATGAAGTCGATATGTACTGCGTTCCTGAAAAACAGATACGCCTCCTGGCGCTGATCATGGAATTCTACGAACGCTGCCGTACCTGCATACGGCTGGGAGCGCCGCTTTACAAGATAATGGCCCTCACAGCCGGCCCCCGGAGGGACGGCCCGGTGCGGGACGGGGATACCCCCGGCTCCGGGGAGGCGGAAACGGCCGGGGAAATTCCCGGGCGGCCCCTGCGGGAACGGCTTTCTCGGCTCAAGAGCGAGATTAAAAACGGCGATGAACGGGGTTTTGCCGGTTTTGAACGGGATATGACGGCCGCCCTGGAGGGCCTGGAACGGAGCTACCGTAATAAGGAACTGCTGTAGGATGAGGGGCGTTGAATACAGGGGTTTGACCCGCATTGAAGGACCGGTGATCATCACAAGCCGCAGGACCTCTGTGGGTTTTAACGAGGTTGTGGCGGTCTATGACCGGGACGAAGGCCGCCGCCTGGGTAGGGTGGTGGATCTAAGCGAAGAATGGGCGGCGGTCCAGATCTTCGGGAGCAATACGGGCCTTTCCGCCGATGACGCCCGGGTGGAATTCCTCGGCAGGCCCATGGAACTGCGGGTAGGCCCGGGCCTGCTCGGCCGGGTCTTTAACGGCCTGGGGGAACCCATAGACGGCTACGGGGACATTCTTTCGTCGCTCTGCCTGGATGTAAACGGCCTCCCGATCAACCCCTATGCCCGGACCTATCCCCGGGACTTTATACAGACCGGCATTTCCGCCATTGACGGCATGAACACCCTGATCCGGGGCCAGAAGCTTCCCATTTTTTCCGGCAACGGCCTTCCCCATAACCGGCTTGCGGCCCAGATAGTCAGGCAGGCGAAGATACTCTCTTTCCAAGAGGGTACTCCGGGGAACGCCGCGCATACTCCGGAAAGGAGCGAAGGAGGGGCCTTTGTGGTGGTTTTCTGCGCCATGGGGGTTAAGTACGATGTGGCCCGGTTTTTCCTTGACGACTTTGAAAAATCCGGGGTTCTTTCCCAGGTGGCGGTTTTCCTCTCCCTGGCCGACGCCCCCTCGCTGGAACGGCTCGTGGCGCCCCGCTGCGCCCTTACCGCCGCCGAATATCTGGCCTATGAGCGGAACATGCACGTCCTGGTGGTGATGACCGACATGACCAACTACTGCGAGGCCCTCCGGGAAGTTTCTTCCATACGGGGGGAGGTCCCCAGCCGTAAGGGCTATCCGGGTTATCTTTATTCGGATCTGGCAAGCCTCTATGAAAGGGCGGGAAAGATAGAAGGCTCCTCGGGGTCCATCACCCAGCTTCCTATACTTACCATGCCCAATGACGATATCAGCCATCCCATACCGGATCTGTCGGGATATATCACCGAAGGCCAGATCGTGCTGGACCGGGAACTGCATCAGCGGGGGGTTTATCCCCCTGTGGCGGGGCTTCCAAGTCTTTCCCGGCTTATGAAGGACGGTATAGGGCCGGGTATGACCAGGGAGGACCACAAAGATGTTTCCAGCCAGCTTTTTGCCGCCTATTCCAAGGTAAAACAGATACGGAACCTTGCATCGATTATCGGAGAAGAGGAACTTTCCGACGCCGATAAAAAGTACCTGAAATTCGGGGAGAAATTTGAATCCCTCTTTTTAACCCAGGGTGAAGACGAGAACCGGGACATAGGCCGGACCCTGGATTTGGGCTGGCAGGTCCTTACCGAGATACCCAGGGACGAACTGCTGCGTATCAAGCAGGAATACATCGAAAAATACCTCCCCGCACCCGCCGTCCCCTGAAAGAGAGGCGTCCATGCCGCGGCAAATGCCTTGAGTCTCTGTCCGTACCCCTTAAGGCCCGCTATTTCCGGGCGTAGTCCTTATAAAGAAAGCGCCGTATCTTTTTCTGGGCGTTCTTTTCAAATTCTTCATAGCGGAGGGTGAAGTCGCTGATCTTTTTATACCCCGGCAGGGTCCGGTTGACCCGTTCAATTTCCCTTTTTACGAGGGTCCTGATAAATTCCCGGGCTTCCCCGCTGAGTTCCCCTTCTTTGGCGATTTTCCCCGGATAAGCTTCCGCCAGGGATTCCCTGTTGGGTACCACCACGGCAAAGATGTCCTCCCCGGCAAGTTCAGCCTTACGGCCCAGGACGAGGATCTCGCCGACAATTCCGGAACCGTCAAAGCACAGTTCAATTTCCTCGGGATAGATATTCTTGCCCCCGGAACTGACGATGAGGTTTTTCTTCCGTCCCGAAATATAGATATAACCTTCGCTGTCCCGGTAACCCAGATCGCCCGTATAAAGCCAGCCGTCTTCGCCGAGTACCTCTTTGGTCGCTTCGGGATTTTCATAGTACCCCAGCATGATCGACGGCGACTTGATGGCAATTTCCCCGATCCCGTTTTCGTCGGGGTCGATAATTTTTACTTCCGTATACTTTACCGGAAGCCCCACCGAGGCGTTTCTCTTGAACCGGTCGGTACTTACGCTTATCAGGGGGCTGTTTTCGCTCATGCCGTAACCGTTGACCAGGTTAAAACCGAAGGAATCAAAAAAATCCGCCGTCTTGGGGTTCAGGGCGCCGCCCCCCGCGACGGAGAGCCGGATCGAGTCAAACCCCGCCTTTTTTCTGATAAAACGGAGCTTCTTCCGGCCGTAATCGGCATTTCCCTTCTGGGCCTCCGCCAGGGCCTTACGCCGTATCCCGTTAAGAACCCAGCGCAGAGGC
This sequence comes from Treponema sp., assembly GCA_031273835.1. Classification (GTDB taxonomy): domain Bacteria; phylum Spirochaetota; class Spirochaetia; order Treponematales; family Breznakiellaceae; genus JAISRD01. The sequence goes on from JAISRD010000262.1 coordinate 11,438, forward strand.
GGGGGCAGTTTGTTGTAGCCCGCTTCTATTCCCGCCTTGAGCTTGTCGTAGAGCAGGGGAACCGCGATAAGTATGGTACCCCCCGAGTCCCGGGTATCGTCGACCACCACCTTGCCCACCAGTTTATCAACAATCACCGTGGTTGCCCCGATAATAAGGGGGGAAATAAAAGAACAGGTTGTGGGATAGGTATGATGCAGGGGGAGGACGGTGATAAACACGTCCGTATCGACGGCCTTGAGCATGCGTATCGCCGCGCTGGAGTTGAGGATGATCCCCCGGTGATGCAGGGTAACTCCCTTGGCAAAGCCCGTGGTTCCCGAGGTGAATACAATGGAAGCGGGATCGTGTTCATCGATACTTTCAGGTCCGGGGAGGGCCGTATCACCGGCGCCGCTTCCGAAGCGCATGAAGGGGCTTTCCCCCGCCGGACTTGAGGAATTCCCTTCGCCCGTATCGGCGCCCGTATCAATGCAGACCATGGCGTCAAGATCGAGGCCCCGACCGGCCAGGGAAAGGGCGAATTCCCTTTTCCGTTCCGAATAAAAAAAGGCCCTCGCCCCGGTTATCTTAATGATATTGGCGCATTCTTTTTCCGAAACAAGGACATCCACGGGAACGATGACGCAGCCGGTGATAACCGTGCCGAGCCAGACCGCCATCCACTCGGGCCGGTTTTCCGCCCAGAGCGCAACCCTGTCGCCCTTTTTAAGCCCCGCCTTGATAAGTCCCCGGCCTATACGGCGGCACTGGTCCGCCAGGTACCTGAAGGTCCAGCGGGTAAAATCTTTCTGCTTACCCGGCCTGAAAAGAAGCGCGTCCTTGTCCTGCCACATTTCTTCCATGCCTGTAAGCCAGGCGTTGAAATTGGGGTAGGGGATATCGGGCCAATCGGCACCGTAATCGTTCCATTCTAACATAATGGAGCGATTATATACAAAAACAGCGGATTTGTCGAGGGAAAACGCAACTTTTTTTGTTTTTTTGGGTCTAAAGCGGATTTATGCCGCCCTCCTCCCGGAAAATGTACATGAGTCGGTGAACGTGTTAATCCGGTAATGGTAACATGGCGCAGGCCCGGTGAAAGTAACGATACCCGGTAAAAGTTAAAGGGCCGCCCAGGCGCAGGGGCCTTTGCTGTTATACCCCCGCCCGTGTTACCTTTTCCGGCGCCTTCTCTTTCAGCACACAGCGGGGAAGGCGCTCAGAGATAACGGGCCTACGGTCCGAGATATTGACCAGCATAGGGAGATGAGGGAGGACGCCATGGATGGCGTCCAAGGAGAAATGACCAAAATGCTGTGCATTTTGGATCGGCATGGATGCCGCTTTTTCGCCGGTTAATTCTTGCATTTGCCGGGAAAAAGCCTTGACTTTTTGGGGAATCCATGCGGTAATTAAGAAGCTATGATGAATACGAGGGCGCCGGCAAACTTTTCTGATATTTCCCCCATAAAAGCCCTTACTTGGCACGGTTATTGCTCTCTCTCTCTCTCATAAATTCGCTAATTTCCTAAAAAAAATTTGCCCAAATAAACCCCCGGTCGCCGGGGGTATTCCCCCAAGCTTCGGGGGCATCCCCCGGACACTCGGGGGCGTCCCCCAAACCTTCGGGGGTCCTCCCAAAATGTCCGGGGGTGTTTCCAAAACTACCGGGGGTGTTCCCAAAACCTTCGGGGGCGCTCCCAAAATCATCGGGGGCGTTTCCAAAATGTCCGGGGGTGTTTCCAAAATCATCGGAGGCGTTTCCAAAACCATCGGGGGTGTTTCCAAAACTATCGGGGGCCCTCCCAAAATCGTCGGGGGCGCTCCCAAAATGTCCGGGGGTGTTCCCAAAACTTTCGGGGGTACTCCCGAAATCATCGGGGGTCCTCCCAAAATCATCGGGGGTGTTCCCAAAATTAACCGGGGTATTCTTAAAATGTTCGGGGGTCTCCCCCGGCAAGCGGCGGAGCCGTTTGTAACTCAAAAATAAGGAGGCGATCATGGCAAGGAAAGACAATGTTCCTTCAAATGACGCGGAATTTGACGCCTGGTTCAAGTTTTTGATCCAGTATGTGGCACGGAAATGTTCAATCGTTCCCCCGGCCACCGCCGCCGAATGGACCCACATACCCGCCGATGCCCGCGCGGCCCTGGCGGACGCCTACGCCGTCTGGTATACGGCCTATCTGGTAGTCATAGGCCCCCATACGCCGGTGGACACGGAGGCAAAAAACAACGCGAAGAAGGCCGCCGTTGCCCTTATCCGCCCCTTTATAAACCAGTACCTGCGCTTCCCCCCGGTAACTAACGAAGACAGGACGGCCATGGGTATCCACAACCCGGAGACCACGAAAACCCCCGTACCCAAACCCAACGCTCAGGTGGAGGCGGACCTCACCTTTCCCGGCATACACCTGGTGGAACTGCAAAAGATACGTTCCGTGGCCGGTACTCCCCCGGACTCCCGCAGCAACTACGGGGTCCGGATCTACTACGGCATTGTCGACGCGGCCACCGTCAGGGGCCGTATCGCCGCCCCGCCCAGGACCGGCGACGATCTTCCCCATTCGGTCTTTACCCGCCGGAAGAAGTACCGCTTTGACTTTGACGGCAATTCGGGTAAAACCGTGTACTTCTGCCTGCGCTA
>JAISRD010000267.1 GCA_031273835.1 Treponema sp.
CGGAAGTCCGGGAGGGTAAGGCCGGCGTAAGCCTGGACGAATGTTCCCGGCTTCCCCTGATTCCCCTCTCCGATTTATCCCCTCCCTATACGGCCCTCAAGGTGGACGGCCTGGACGTATCCGATTCCGGATACCCCCTCGTGGCGAAGGGCGGCATACGTTTCAGTTACGTCGGGAAAGAAGGGGCGGCGGAACGGCCCCGGCGGATACGGAAAAAAATCGACGCCCTGGCGGGATTTATCCGGCGGGGGCTGATTAAGACGGATGAGTTGATAGAGGCGCATGGGTTGATTGAGACAGATGGGTTGATCGGGGCGGACGGCGGAGCCGCCGGAGCCCGTTTTGAGGAAAGGCCCCGGCTTTACCGCATCGCCGCCGGCGGGGACGCCATGCTGGCCCGGGGGGTCGGGAAAATCCTCTTTACCGAGGGGGCCGCCGCCGTCCTGGGAGAAACCGCGGCCCTTGTCAGGGGGGCGGATTTAAGCATCGTCAACCTGGAGGGGGTGCTTTCGGACCGGGGTGAAGAGGCGGAAAAAACCTATACCTTCCGCTTTGATCCCCGGACGGCGGCTGTCCTTAAGGACGCAGGGTTTGACGCGGTCCTCCTGGCAAATAATCATGCCTTTGACTTCGGTCTTACGGGCTTTCTGGATTCCCTGGATCATCTGGAAAAGGCCGGCCTGGCCGTACTCGGCGCCGGCCGTGAAAGGGCCGCCGCGGCCGCCCCCTTTATCACCGGGGAAGCATCCTTCCCCGTGCGGGTCTTCGGCATTGCCAGCTTCGGCCCGGAACGGAACGGCTGGGACGGCGGGGCCTTTGCGGCGGATGTGAACAAGCCGGGGATGCTCCATGCGGCCGGGGGAGGGGCGGAACTGATCAAGTCCCTCCTGTCGGGGGACGGCCCGGCCGGGTCCGACGGCGCCCCCCTCGACATTGTGTTCTTCCACGGCGGTGTTGAATACGTCGATTATCCCGACGGGGCGACCCGGGCCCTCTATACGGAACTGATAAACGCCGGGGCGGATCTGGTGATCGGCACCCATCCCCATGTGGAGCAGGGTTTTGAGTGGGTCCGGGGGAAACCCGTTTTCTGGTCCCTGGGGGACTATATCTTTGACGAAATGGACGATACTCCCGGCGGGGACAAGGGTATTTTTGTTGTTTTAAGTTACCCGCTGCCCGCCCGTCCGGGCCGGGGGGCCAAGCGCCCGGCGTATATTGAGGTTTACCCCCTTTTTATGAAAGGCCCCCGGACGCTTATTTCACCTGAAAAACAGCTTGATCGTTTTTTAATACTTACCAGGGAGCTGGCGAAAAATGAAGTACAACTTTGATGAAGTGATTGACAGGCGGGGGAGCTCTTCCCTCAAGTGGGATACGGTTAAGGACGGCGTGATACCCCTCTGGGTGGCGGATATGGACTTTCCCTGCCTGAGCGAACTGCGGGAAGCCCTGGCGGAACGGGCCGCCCATCCCTTTTACGGCTACCATACCCGCAGCCCTTCGTATTACCAAACACTCGCCTCCTGGTACCGCGTCCAATACGGACTTCCGCTCGGGGAGGAATGTTTTCTTTCCGGGCCGGGGGTGGTGCTTTCCCTGAGCCTGGCGGTCCAGGCCTTTACCAGGCCCGGCGACGGGGTGCTTTTGTTTACCCCTGTTTACACACCCTTTTATGAGGTAATACGTTCCAACGGGAGGGAAACGGTTGAGGTCCCCCTGGTCCTTGATGAGGAGGGCCGTTTTGTCTTTGACACGGCCCTCCTCGGGAAGACCCTTGCCGAAGCGAAAGAGCGGGGCCTTTCCGTTCCGCTGGCCTTTTTCTGTTCCCCCCATAATCCCGGCGGCAGGGTTTGGGACAGCGCCGACATAGCGGCGTTCCTTGATTTCGCGAAGCGGAACGGCATTATCACCGCCGCCGACGAGATCCACGGGGATTTTGTGTACCCCCCGGGAAAATTTATTTCCGCCGCCTCCTTCGCGGAACACAGGGACCGGGTGCTTGTCGTGTCCGGGGCGAATAAAAGCTTCAACATGGGGGGAATTCACGTATCCCATTTTGTGGTCCGGGATGAAGCCCTGCGGCGGACCCTGGAGCAGGTCCTCCGCGCAAGCGCCCGCCGGGACCTTGATGTATTTTCCGAACTTGCCGTGGAAACGGTCTACCGCAGCGGCCCGGACTGGCTTGGGGAACTGCGGAACTACCTGTGGGAAAACATTAAAACAGCGGCGGACTTTCTTAATACGGAAGTTCCGGGCTTGAGGGCCTATATACCCCAGGGCGGCTACCTCATCTGGGCCCGGGCGGAGGGGCTTATCAAACGGAAAAACTGTTCCGGCGATACCGAACTTGCCCGGCGGCTGGAAGATGAGGGGAGGGTGAAGATCACCCAGGGCAGCATCTATGGAAAGGGCGGCGCCGGTTTTGTGCGGATCAATGCGGCAAGCCCCAGGGCCCTTCTTATGGAGGGCCTTGAGCGGATAAAACGCTGGGCCGCCGGGCCGGAAAACTCAGGAACTATTTAACCACGGACCCCACGGATAATATTTAACCACGATGCACGAAAAAGCGGCGTCCATGCCGATCCAGGGCGAAAGTTTACACTTTCGCCATGCACAGCATTTTGGTCATTTCTCCCTGGACGCCATCCATGGCGTCCTCCCTCTCCCTCTTTTTCGTGTCCTTTCGTGTCCTTTCGTGTCTTTAGTGGTTAATCTTCCTCTTTCCGCCCGTGCCGTCCTTGGGTTATCTTCCTTAGCTC
>JAISRD010000020.1 GCA_031273835.1 Treponema sp.
GCTCGGAAAGCTCAAAGGCTTCCCCGGCCATGTCGTAGGCTTCCTGCTGGTTCCTCGGTTCAAGACAGGGAACCATGGCAAAGGCCCCGTAGAACCGGGAATCCTGCTCGCCCTGGGAACTGTGCATCCCCGGATCATCGGCCACGGCAAGCACCAGGCCCCCCTTGATGTCCAGCAGGGCCCCGTTGATAAAGGGATCCGCCGCCACATTGAGGCCCACGTGCTTCATCGTAACCAGGACGCGCCGCCCCGCGAAGGAAAGCCCCAGGGCCGCTTCCAGGGCGGTTTTCTCGTTGGCGCACCAGCGGGCCTGAGGGGCGCCGGTCCTTTCATATTCGGCGATAAGGTATTCGAGTATTTCCGTAGAGGGGGTGCCGGGATAACCGTAGGCGGCGCTTATCCCCGCGTGGAGGGCCCCCAGTGCGAGGGCCTCGTCGCCGAGCAGGGCCGCCCCGTCTTCCCGGCGGCGGATATTCTCTTTTTCAAGCACCGGCGGCATAAGCTATACCCCCTGGAAGGCCCGGTCCAAAAGTTCCTTTTCCGGGGGCCTCGTAAAGGCCGATACCAGGGGTACCACCAGGAAGGGGACCAGGATCGCGATGGACGCCGCCAGGGGGGAACGCCTTGAGCCCAGGACGAAAAAGAGGATTATCATCACCGCCATTCCGGTAAGGAGCCCCGCGTAGGCCCCCTGCTTGGTAACCCGTTTTGAATAAAGCCCCAGTATATAGGGGGCGGCGAAGGCCCCCGATACCACTCCCCAGCTGAGGGACATAAGGTAAACGATGAAGCTGATCTGGAAGCGGGAAATAAAGTAGGATATGACGATAAAAACCGCCGAAAGAAAACGCATCATCGCCACCGAGCGGTCCTTGCCGGTTTTGGCCTCCACCCGCGAAGGGTAGAGATCTATGGCCACGGCGCTGGAAGAAACCAGCACCAGCGATGAAAGGGTGGACATGGAGGCGGAGAGCACCAGCAGGAGTATAAGGGCCAGCAGAAGCTGAAGGTTTCCCGTAAGCTGTCCCGTCAGCAGGCTGGGGATGATCGTGTCATAGGCCACGCCGCCGGAAGCGGTTTTCGGCACCGTATCAAGATCAAAGAACACATGGCTAAAGGCCCCGGTAAGATAGGCCGCCAGGCCTATCATCAGGGCAAAAACCGTGGTAACGACGGCGGCCTTTGATATGACCCCCTCGCTTTTGATGGCGTAGAATTTCTGGGTCATCTGGGGGAGACCCCAGGTGCCGAAACTGGTCATAAACACCAGGCTCGCTATGGTTAAAACCGAAGGCCGGGCTTCGGGGGGTATATGGATATTGTACGCTTCGGCGGCTTTGGCGGTTATCTCAAAGATCCCGCCCCCCTTGCCGGAAATCACCAGGATCATCACCGCCGCGCCGGCGAACATGATGATCCCCTGGATAAAGTCGGTGATCGCTATGGCAAAGTAGCCCCCAAGGATCAGGTATATCCCCGTAAAGGCTATCATGATAAGCAGGGCTATATCGTAGGGAATGCCGAAGACCGCCTCAAAAAGGTGGCCCAGGCCCTTGAACACCGAAGCGGAATAGGGCAGGAGAAAAAAGAAAATGATCGAAGCCGCCACGGGTTTAAGGTGCTTCGCGCCGTAACGTTCCTGTAAAAATTCGGGCATGGTCATGGAATCGAGGTTCTGGGTCATGCGCCGGGTACGCCTGGCGAGGACTATCCACGCCGCCCCGGCCCCTATGAGGGCGTTCCCCAGGGCTATCCAGAGGGAATTAAGGCCGAACTGCCAGCCCTGGGTACCGGCGAAGCCGATAAAAATCACCGCGGAAAAGTACGAGGTACCGTAGGCAACCGCCGAAACCCAGGGGCCTAAGGTCCTGCCGCCGAGAAAAAAATCTCCCAGGGTTTTTGTCTTTTTCATCCCCCAGATCCCGATGCCGGTCATCAGGGCAAGGAAAACCGCCAGAAAAACTATGCCTATCCGTATCATAAGGGGAATACTAGCAAAGTTGCCGGTTTTGTTCCAGACAGCCGCGGCCCGGGGCCTTTGCCGGCGGAAAAGTGGTATCGAATAAGTTCATACCCGGCGTGTTAACAGAACAAGCCGGCGGCATCATCAATTGTATCAGCGAGTGCCCGTAAACGGGGGATTAACCTGAGAGAACCGCGAAGGGGCGCGAAATTGCTGTTTGCAAGTTTTTCGTGCCCCGTGGTTAATTTCCCCCTGACCTCCCCGTCTTGCCGGGGAGGGGGATAATGGGGATACTAAAACAATGGAAAACGGAAGCGGCGTGCTTTCCCTTTGGGAGCTGTTTAAGCTGGGGGGGGTCTTCATGTGGCCCCTTTTGGGATTCTCCACGGCGGCCCTGGGCATTATCCTGGACCGCTGTGTCTTCCTTTTGTACCACCGGCTCCGGGTGGACGCCCTCGCCCCCCGGGTGCTCTCGTCTATTGAGGGGGGAAAGATCGCCGAGGCGGCGGCGTTTCTGGAGCCCCTTCAAAAGAGGAGCATGGCCGCCAGGGTACTCCTCTGTCTGGTGAACCACGCGGAACTCCCCGAGGGGAGGCTTGAAAAGGCTGTTGAAACTGAAGCCCAGGGCTGCGTCAACGCCCTGGAGGCGGGGTTCGGCTTCCTTACCGCCATAAGTTCCCTGGCGTCCCTGACGGGTTTTTTGGGAACCGTCTCCGGCATGATAGGGGCCTTCAGGTCCATCGCCGAAGCGGTGGAGGTGAACGCCCAAATCGTGGCCAACGGCATCTACGAGGCCCTTATCACCACGGTCTTCGGGCTCATCATCGCGATTGTTTCCATGGCGGCCTATTACATCCTCTCCAGCGTGGCGGACCGTTTCGCCGTAAGGACGGAACAGACCTGCTCGGAGCTCATCACGGCCCTGGCCCGGAGGGGGGACTTAAAAGGGCCGGGTAAAGACCAAGGTCCGGCGCCCTGACCATGCGGATTAAACGGCGGGAAGGCCTTGAGAATTCCGGCGCCTTTTCGGATCTGGCCTTTCTCCTGATCATCTATTTTATCGTCATCGCCGGCTTCAACGTGAACCGGGGCTTTCTTGTGGGCCTTCCCCGTAAGGATTCCGTGAAGACCGTAAAAAGGGAGGAACTGCTCAAGTTTGAGCTGGACCAGGGGGGGAACGTCTACTTTCAGGGCAGGGTGATGGACAGGGCCGGGGCGGAGGCGGAAATACGGAGGGCCCTTTCGGCGGCGCCGAACCTGGCGCTGCTTTTGACCGCGGCCCCCGGCGCTCCCTGGCAGGGGGTGGTTTCCTTTGTGGAACTGGCCCAGGCCCTGGAGGTGGAAAATTTTTCCTTCACCATGGGAACGGAAAATACCCTTGGAAAGGAAAGCTTAAGCAGGGCGGAGGGAGGGGACCCGCCGTGAGGCTCCGTCGCCGCCTGGGGGAGGGGTACGGAAAAAAACCCCTGATTCCCATAAACGCCATGTCCGACGTGGCCTTCCTGCTGTTGATCTTTATCATGCTGGTCTCCCTTATCAGCTACCGCCGGGAGGTGAAGATAGACTACCCCGAAGCGCGGAGGGCAAGGCGTACCGGCGCGGAAAAGAACCTTGAGATCTGGATAGACGCCGGGGGGAAACTCTACCTCGACGGCCTCCCCTCGGAGCTTACGACAATAGAAGACGCCCTGGGGGAAGTATACAGAACGGCCCCCGGCACGAGGGT
>JAISRD010000052.1 GCA_031273835.1 Treponema sp.
GGACAGCCTCCCCCGGACCATACGGGTCCTCCTCCACTGCTATCTGGAGGAGGGAAGGGCCCCCCGGCACGTGTACCTTAACGGGGCGGAGGCCCTCCGTCCCGACCGGGCGGGGTGAGCTTTAGTCCCGGTTAAACAGGGAGGGGGATTTGAGGTAACGCTCGGCGTTAAACTCCCGCAGGAGCTTTGCCATGGATTCGCTGCTGACGATGCTGTGTATCACCCGGGCGGAAAGCTCCGCCGAGGGGACCACTTCGAGCCGGGGGATGTGGCGGAGAGCCGAATTGGTACAGGAAACCGTGTCGCTCACAATAATGTAGTTCAGCAGCCCCTCCGCTTTAAGTTTATTGAGTTTTTCCTCGGCGGGTCCTGAAAAGACCGGGTGTACCGCCATGAGGTTTATTTCCGCCGGTTTAAGGGGAGCCAGGGCGCGGATCAGGGTTTCCACCGAACCCGCCGTATCCACCAGGTCATCCACTATCCAGAGGACCTTTCCCTCCACCGGCTCCGAGGAAAGTATGTCCACGGATTCCACGGCGTTGCTCCGGGAATAATCCCGCTGTTTATGGGCCACCACCAGGGGAACCCCGAAGGAATTGGAGAATTTCCGGGCGAGTTTTTCCCCCCCGGCGTCGACGGAACAGAAGGCCCAGCTGTTCCGGACGGTGTTTTTCAGGGTGTCGATGTCTTTGATATGGACGTCGCAGAGGCGGCGCTTTAACAGGGTCAGGGCGGGGATGTCGTCCAGCACGGCAAGGGCGGGATCTATCATGGCCTTGGATTTGTCCGAGTGGAGCTGATAGGTAACAAAGTGCCCGGCCCCCAGGGAGGTCATGATCTTAAGGTGAACCCAGAGCCCCACGGAGCTGCGCCTGGTGGCCCTGTCGGAGCGGGAGCAGGACATGAAGGGTTCAAAGACGACGATTCGGGCCGCCTGGGCCCGCTTAAGGGCGTCTATGGCGTGGTACAGCTCGATTTTCGCGTCGTCCACCCCCAGGTCCGCCTCGTTTCTGGCGCAGCTGGCAAAAAGAACGATGTCCCTGCCCCGTATCGAGGAGCCCACCACCACTTCCTTTTCGCCGTCGGCGAAACAATCGGTCTGAAGGAGGTCTATGCCGTTGATGGAGGGGGCGAAGGAGGAAAAAGCGGGGAATTTTATCAGGAATTCGACCACCCTTTCGGCGTAGCTTCGCATGGAACGGGTGGCGGTGATGATAAATTCATTCATAGCCCCAGTGTATCATAACGGGCCTTTTCTTTGGAAGCGGGGCCGCTTAAAAGGCGCTCTTACAATTTTTCCAAAAATATGCTAAACAGTACCATCACATTAAAGTAACAACGAGCCTATTGCCATACATAGGAAGGGGAGGGAAAGGTGGCAAAGATGAGCGAAGCGGCGAAAACCAAACCCGGTTCCGGGGAGGAAAAACTAAAGGCCCTGGAAGCGGCCCGCCTTCAGATTGAAAAACAATACGGTACGGGTTCCCTGATGAAACTCGGGGACCAGGCAAACGCCGCGGGGATTGAGGTGATTCCCTCCGGGGCGATTATGCTGGACGACGCTCTGGGTATAGGCGGTTATCCACGGGGCCGTATCATTGAAATTTACGGCCCTGAATCGGGGGGCAAAACCACCCTGGCCCTCCACGCCATTGCGGAAGCCCAGAAACTGGGGGGTATCGCGGCTTTTGTGGACGCGGAACACGCCCTGGACCCGATGTACGCCAAAAATCTGGGGGTCAATATTGACGAACTCTGGGTATCCCAGCCCGATACGGGGGAGCAGGCCCTGGAAATAACGGAAAGCCTGGTCCGTTCCGGGGCGGTGGACCTTATCGTGGTGGACTCGGTGGCCGCCCTGACACCCCAGGCGGAAATCGAGGGGGAGATGGGGGACGCCCAGATGGGCTCCCAGGCCCGGCTTATGAGCCAGGCCCTGCGGAAACTCACCGCCACCATAGGCAAATCCCGGACTATCCTTATTTTTATCAACCAAATCAGGATGAAAATTGGGGTCATGTTCGGTAATCCCGAAACCACCACCGGGGGGAACGCCCTGAAATTCTACGCTTCGGTGCGCCTTGAGATACGCCGGACCGAGACCATTGAATCCGGCAAGGATACCGACGCCATCGGAAACCGGGTCCGGGTAAAGGTGGTAAAGAACAAGGTGGCCCCCCCGTTTAAGAAGGTGGAACTGGAAATTATATTCGGCAAGGGTGTTTCCGCCATCGGAAGCCTTCTTGATGCGGCGGTAAAGTACAACATTATCGACAAAAAGGGGGCCTGGTACTCCTACGGGGAGGAAAAGGTCGGCCAGGGCAGGGAAAGCGCCCGGCAGTATCTGGAAGATAATCCCGCCTTTGCCGCCGAAGTGGAAACGAAGGTACGGAAGATCATGTTTCCCGGCCAGGGCGCCGAAAAGCCCCCCCTCCGCCCGGCGGAACCCGCTTTGGGGGCGGTCCCCGATCTCACGACCGCCGCGGAACCGGCAGATCCCGCTCCGGACCCGCCGCCCGCCGCGGTTCAGGCGCCGCCCGTTGCGGCCCAAGCGTCGGCCGCGCCGGCCCCGGTGCCGGGAAAAACCGGCCCGGCGGATATTGCCGCCGCGGTTCGAGCGCCGGCCGCCGCCGTTCAGGCGCCGGCCGCCGCTTCGGGGGAACACCGTGGGCCGGGCCGTCCCCGGAAAAACCCCCTGCCGGACCCGGCGCTGGAAATAGCCGAGGGTGACCTTTTCTGAGAAATCCGGCGCCCTAACGGGGCCTGCCGGAGATTCCGGCGGCGGAGGGCTCTGCGTCCTCGGCCTGGGGTCCAACAGGGGCCTTGAGGAAAGGGGCCCCCTGGAATTGCTCAACAGCGCCGCCGGGGAACTCAGCCGTATCCTTAAGGGGCTGCGGAGTTCCCCGGTCTATAAAACGGCCCCGCTTTACGTAACTGATCAGGGGGCCTTTCTCAACTGCGCCGTCTGCGGCTTTTTCCGCGGCGGGCCTGAAGAATTACTTACGGAACTCCAGGCCGTCGAAACCCGCCACGGCAGGGACCGAAGCCGGGAACGGAGGTGGGGGGAACGCTCCCTGGATATTGATATACTCCTCTTTGGGGACGCCGTTTTTAACAATGAACGCCTTACCATACCCCATCCCCGCTTAACGGAACGGGCCTTCGCCCTCCGGCCTCTGATCGATCTGCTCCCCCATGCCCGGGACCCCCATTCGGACAGGCCCTACCGGGATATACTGGCCGGGCTGCCCGATCAGGGGGTGCGTTTCGCGGGGAAAATGTCCCCTTTACCTCCCCCCGCCTAAAAGGGTATACTTCCCCAAAATGGAAAGTCCCGCCGTTGCCGACCACGTTTCCAAGCAGCCCCTATTATACCAGGTCAGAGAGAACAGCCGCTCGTTCAAGGTGGAAAAATTCGAAGGCCCCCTGGAACTGCTTCTTTTTTTGATCAAGAAGAACGAGGTTAACATCTACGATATTCCCATTGGCCAAATTACCGAACAATACCTGGAATATATGCGGGCCGCCGGAAGCGGTCCGGCCGACGGAAGCGGTCCGGCCGACGGAAGCCAGGCCGCCGGGCCGGATCTGGAGGATTTGACCGAATTCCAGCTTATGGCGGCCACCCTGCTGTACATAAAATCCCGTATGCTCCTTCCGGTGGAAATTGATATGGACGAGATAGAGGATCCCCGGCAGGAACTGGTGGAAAAACTCATTGAATACCAGAAATTCAAAAAACTTTCGGAGTTGATTGAGGAACGGGGCAGGGAAGGGGAATGGGTCGTTGAACGGAAAAAACCCCTGTACCCCGCGGCGGAAGAGGGCCTGTGGGAAAAGGCCGATATATGGGACCTGCTCAGGACCTTTTCCGTCCTTATGTCGGCCCTTTCCGGGGAACGTATCATCGATCTCTACGAAGAAGTTACGATTAACGAAAAAATCACCCTATTGGCGGAGCTTTTGGAAACAAAGGGGGAGTGTAGTTTCACCGATCTGGCGGCAAAGCGGGGTTCGGTGATGCACATGGTCTGCGCCTTCCTCGCCCTGCTGGAGGCGGCGAAAACCGGGATGATCACCGTATATCAAAACCGCATGTTCGGTGATATACTGATACGTCCCCGTAAAAGAACCGAGACAATACAAGCCTGAGCACAACCATAAGGAACATAAACGGTGGAAAAGGAAGCTGCCCTCATCGAAACAATACTCTTTCTGGAAACAGACCCCATGGATTATGCCGCTCTTTCCCGAATATCCGGCCTCGCCAGGGACGCTGTTCTCAAGGCCCTGGAAGTTCTGGAAAAGAAATACGCCGCCCCGGAATCGGGCATAGAACTCTCCCATATCGGGGGAGGGGTGATGATCTCCCCCAAACGGGAGTATTGGGAAAACCTCAAGGAGAAGTACGGAAAAAAGAACGAAACCCGTTTTTCCAAGGCAGCCCTGGAAACCCTCTCGATCATCGCCTATTCCCAGCCCATTACCCGCAGCGAAATTGAGGCGATCCGGGGGGTCCAGGCGGATAATATGATACGCCTCCTCCTGGAAAAAGAACTGATCCGGAAAGTGGGAAAGCGGGACGCCCCCGGTAAGCCGGTCCAGTACGGCACAACCAGGGAATTCCTTAAATTTTTCCGTCTGGGCAGCATCGCGGATCTGCCCAAACTAAATGAAAACGAGGCGGAGCGCTTTGAGCTTGACGCAAAATAACGGGGTCCCGGCGGCGGAAACCACGGTTCCACCGTCGGAAACCAGAGTTCCCGAACAGCCGGACAACGTGGCGCCTCCCCCCGCCGCGGCGGGGGCCCTGCGGCTTCAGGTTTTTTTGGCCCATGCGGGCATTGCCTCCCGCCGCGCCTCGGAGCGGCTTATTCTGGAGGGCCGGGTCGCGGTTAACGGCCAAACCGCTGCCGTCCTGGGCGCCAAGGTGCTGCCCGGGGATGAGGTTTCCGTGGACGGCAGGGTCCTGCGCGGGGAGACAAAGCTCCATTACCTGGCCATGAACAAGCCCCCGGAGTACATTTGCAGTTCCCGTGATCCCCAGGGGAGGCGGCTCGCCCTGGATCTGCTGCCTAAAGATATACAGGAACGGCTCTACAGTGTGGGCAGACTGGATTATATGTCGTCGGGGCTGATTTTTTTTACCAACGACGGGGACTTTACCGCCCGCTTGAGTCATCCCAGCTCGATGGTGGAAAAGGAATACCTTGTCGAGTCCACGGTTCCCGTTTCCGGTGAGGCGGTGGACGCCTTTTTGGCGGGCCTCTCCGTGGACGGGGTATGGTACCAGGCCAAAAGTATTGAAAAACTGGGTAGACGGACCTTAAAAATCGTACTTATCGAGGGAAAAAATCGTGAAATCCGGCGTTTTTTTTCCCATTTTCACCTCCATCCGGCCAGGCTCCAGCGTATACGCATAGGCCCCGTACTTTTGGGAGACCTTGGGGAGGGTAAAACCCGGCGTCTTGCCCAAAAGGAGCTTAAGGCGCTCGGGGACTTCTCCAAAGCGGCCGGCGGAAGGGGAGCGCCTTGCGGATAAGGAGCAGATTGTGGTTATAGCCATAGACGGTCCCGCCGGAACGGGGAAAAGTACCATCGCGAAGATGCTGGCGGAAAAGCTCAAAACCCCCGGTGGCGGGAGCTTTACCTACATCAACTCGGGCAATTTGTACCGGGCCCTAACCCTCTTTTGCCTGCGGCAGGGAATAGATCCGGCGGACGCCGAAAAGGTTCCGGACTGCGCCCGGACCATACAATTGTCGTATAAAAACGGCAAAGTCTGTATAGGCGACGAAGAGGTGGAAGCTTTGCTCCATACCGACGAGCTGGACCGCTTTGTTTCCCCCCTTTCGGCCATTGTTCCCGTCCGGCATATGATCAACGATCTTATAAAACAGCTGGCCCGGGGGCTTGACGCGGTGGTTGAGGGCCGGGACATGACCACCGTGGTATTCCCCGACGCGGAATTCCGCTTTTTCCTTGACGGGTCGGTGCGGGAACGGGCAAAACGGCGTTTTCTCCAGGGAATTTCCCGCTTAAGCCTTGAGGAAATTGAGCAATCTATAGAGGAACGTGATGAGCTTGACAAGAACAAAGAAGAGGGAAGCCTTAAAATCGGCCCCGGAGTATGCTATCTGGACACTTCGGGCTTGACCTTAAATCAAGTTTATGACAGATTAGTAGAGAAAATACATTTTAAGGGACGTAGAACCATGGCTCAGATGGAAGTGGGGGCGGACACTAACTCTGCCGACATTCAAACTCAATTGCAGGAAGAATACCTTAAATCACTTGAACAACTTGAAGAGGGGCAGTTAATAGACGGCCATGTTGTCCAGATTACCCCGGATCAGGCGTTTATCGATGTGGGGTACAAATCGGAAGGCAAGATACCCCTGTCCGAATTCAGCGAAGTGCCCCAAATCGGCGATCCTGTGTCGGTTATCCTTGTTACCAAGGAGAACAAGTACGGGGAAGTTATTGTTTCAAAACAAAAAGCGGACGTAAAAATTTTCTGGAAGAACCTCCGCCAGGCCTTTCAGGATCATACCACCGTGGAAGGGACGATTGAAAAGCAGGTTAAGGGCGGATTTGATGTCAACCTCGGGGCGGGGGTTCACGCATTCCTTCCCATAAGCCAGTCGGACTCCCAAAGAGTAGATGACCCGGAGAAATTTCTGGGACTTAAAACGCAGATGTATGTTGAACGGCTCTATTCCGACGGTAAGGTCAATATTGTGGTGAACCGCCGGAAATGGCTGGAAGAGGAAATAAGCCGTAAACAGAAGGATTTCTTTGAAAATACGGCCCTGGGAACCGAAATCACCGGTACGGTCAAGAGTTTTACCTCCTTCGGGGCCTTTGTAGATCTGGGGGGCTTTGACGGGCTGCTCCATATCAACGATATGAGCTGGGGCCATGTTACCAGGCCCAAGGATTTTGTAAAGAAGGGACAGGAGATTACCGTTAAGGTTGTCAGAATCGATCCCAAGGAAAAACGGATCAACCTTTCCCTTAAGCATTTTACCGATGATCCCTGGGTCCATTTTGAGGATAAGTACCAGCTTAATCAGATTGTGAAGGGCAGGGTTACCAAGCTTACCGATTTCGGCGCCTTCATCGAACTGGAGGAGGGAATTGAAGGGCTCGCCCATATTTCCGAATTTTCCTGGGTCAAGAAGATACAAAAACCCGGCGAGGTGCTTTCCATCGGCGATGAGGTGGAATGCATGGTCCTCGGTTATGATCTGCAGGCGGGCAGGGTTTCCCTGGGGCTTAAACAGGTAAGCCCTAACCCCTGGACAAGCGCCGTCGAGAAGTATCCCCTGGGAACCAGGCTTACCCGTAAAATCATAAAAATCACCAACGCCGGGGCCTTTATTGAACTTGAGGATGGCATAGACGGCTTTCTCCACGGGGACGATATTTCCTGGACCAAGAAGGTTAAACATCCCGGCAGC
This sequence comes from Treponema sp., assembly GCA_031273835.1. Taxonomy (GTDB): domain Bacteria; phylum Spirochaetota; class Spirochaetia; order Treponematales; family Breznakiellaceae; genus JAISRD01. The sequence continues at coordinate 7,464 of JAISRD010000052.1, forward strand.
GAGTTTACGGTGGGCCAGGAAATTGAAGTGATGGTTATCGGCATTGACCCCGACAACCGCAATATACGACTCGGCGTCAAACAGCTTGCCGAAGATCCCTGGAAGAGTTTTGCGGAAACCTATAAGCAGGGTTCCCAGGTGGAAGGGGAGGTTTCTTCGGTTACCGAATTCGGCGTGTTTGTTAAAGTTCCCGGCGGTATTGAAGGGTTGATACACAAAACCAATCTTCCCGAAAACCGCGATGAAACGCCGGAAGACGCCCTTAAGCGTTATAAGCCGGGGGATAAAATCAAAGCTGTGGTGCTGGAACTTCAGCCTGAAAAACAGAAAGCGGCCTTCTCCATAAAGGATTATCAGAGGAAGGTACAGCGGGATGAGATTTCCCGTTATATGGCGGAAGAGGAGTCCGACGGCTCCACCTTTACCCTGGGGGATTTCTTTAAGCCCAAGAATGCCCCCAATGACGATCCCGAAAAGGGGGCAGAAAGCTCCCCGGCGGGAGATGCCGGTGAAGGCGCCGGTCAGACTTAAGATCCCCCCGGATCAGCGGCCGCATACGCTATGCTGTCAAAGATCGACTCCCGAAAATTTAATACCCTCATTGAGATCAGTACTCTCATAAATTCAAATTACGCCGATCTTGTGTCGCTTTTGACCCATATACTCGAAGCCGCCACCGCCCTCAGCCAGGGGGAAGCGTCGAGCCTTCTCCTGGTAAACCAGGAAAGCCGGGAGCTGTACTTCGTGGTTACCCTGGGTTCCAAGGGCCAGGAGGTAAAAAAATACACGGTAAAGCTCGGCGAGGGAATTGCCGGCTGGGTCGCCGCCCATGACAAATCGATCATTGTAAACGATGTGGGCAGGGATAAGCGGCACCTGAGCGCCATCTCCGAATCGATAGGGTATCCGTCGGAAACCATGATTGCCGTTCCCATGCGGATCAAGGATCAATGTATCGGGGTGATCGAGATCCTCAATAAAAAGGACGGCAGGAATTTTACCCAGGAAGATTTGGAATGGCTTGAGATTCTTGCCAACCAGGCGGCTCTGGCGATTCAGAATACCAGAAGTTTTGAACGGGCCCAGGGGGAAATACAGCTTCTCCATCAGGAACTGCAAAAGGACAAGGGCTATCATACCTTGATTGCGAAGAGTCCCCTGATCCTCGAAAAGCTTGAGATGATCGACAGGGCCGCCAAAACCGATTCTTCGGTGTTTATTTTGGGGGAAAGCGGGGTCGGTAAGGAACTCTTTGCCGAACAGATACACCTGCGCAGCCTCCGTAATAAGGCCCCCTTTGTAAGGGTCAACTGCGCCGCCCTGCCCGAAGGCATTCTGGAAAGCGAACTCTTCGGCCATGTAAAGGGCGCCTTTACCAGCGCGGTCCAGGATAGGCAGGGCCGCTTTATGACGGCCGACGGGGGAACGATCTTCCTTGATGAAATCGGCGATCTGCCCCTTTCCCTTCAGTCAAAACTTCTGCGGGTTATTCAGGAAAAGACCTTTGAAAAGGTCGGTTCCGATGTTTCCGTAACGGTCAATGTCCGCATCCTGGCGGCGACCAACAAGGATATTGAAGCCCTGGTTGAGAGGGGAGAGTTTAGAAGGGATCTTTATTACAGGCTCAATGTGCTGCCTCTTTATATCCCCCCCCTGAGGCAGCGGCCCGAGGACATCCCCGTACTGGCGGATTTTTTTCTGCAAAAGTACAAGGCGGAGACAAAAAAACAATTCATCGGTTTTTCAAACGAGGCCATGGAAGAGATGCTTTCCTATTCCTGGCCGGGAAATGTCCGAGAACTGGAAAACAGCATAGAGCGGGCCTGCGTAATAGGCAAAGACGGCTGGATTCGGAAGGAGGATCTTTTTTTTAACAGGAAGAACTTTTTCCCCGATCACGGCGAGGACGGGAGCAGAAATCTAAAAAATGCCGTTAACGTCTTTAAGGTACATTATATTCAAAAGGTTCTGGAAGAGAATAACTGGAATCAAACTGAAACGGCAAAGGCGCTGGATATACAAAGGACCTACCTTTCCAGGCTTATCAAAGAACTGTCCATCAAGGAGAAATGAGCATGGCTGACACTACCGGAAAAGAAAAAACAGAAACCCTTTCCGCTGCGGAACACATTGCCGTCTTTATTCAAAATAACCGCTTTTTTCTTATCGTCCTGCTGGTAATCGTTGCCGCCGGAATCGCCGGATTTATCACATTTTACGCGGTCCGGGACGTTCTGCAAAAAGAGGCCATTGTAAGGGTTGAGGAATTTGAAAGGCGTCTTGAGGAAATAGAGGATCCGGGGGATGCTTCCAAAGCCGGGGAGACCCAGACCCTGCTGGACGAATTAAACGAATTTGCCCCCAAAAGCTTTGGATATGCCGCGGGCAAGGCCTATTCCCTCGCTGCCTCGATCCACGCGGCAAGAGAGGAATGGGCCGAAGCTGAAAAAGCCTACCTGGCTTCCGCCCGGAAAGCGGACCGTATCTACCTTGCCCCCCTTTCCATGTACAACGCGGCGGTGGCCGCGGAAGAGCAGGGCAGGCTGGACGAGGCCGCCTCCTATTACGGCCAAAGTTTAAATTATTCCGTGATATTCCCCGCCGCGGTCAGGGCCCAGTTTGCCATAGGACGGCTCCACGAAGAGCAGAACAACAAAGAAGCCGCCCTGGACGCCTATAGGCTGGTCATTGAAAAATGGCCCGATGATATCACCTGGACAAACTTTGCCCACGCCCGGATTATCTCCCTGGGCGGCTGAGAGTTTGCGGGGCTTTGTCCTCAAAAGACCGATATTGTAGTTATGGTAAGGGTCCGTATTTTTTTGTTTTTTTTCTGTCCGGCGGTTTTTTTTTCCTGCGGCATAGAGAATTATATCTATCTGGAAGCCGTTCAGTATGTAAATGTAACGGGGGTAAACAGCGCCGTGGTACAAATACCGGACAATACGGGTATGTCTGAATTCCGGTATTATGCCGTCTATTACCGTATCTATTTAAGCGATCAAAGCCTTGAAAGCATTACCACCGATTACCAGCGTAGTCAAATCAATCCGGCCCTGGCGTCCCACTATAACGCCATTGATCCCTATACTTCGAATGATAATGTTTCTCCCAATGCCATCGCGTCGGTTTTTTCATCCCTGAACTACCATAGCCTTTATTACTTTGACGCATCGACTAACAGCGAATACAGTTCCAGCCAGCTTCTTCTGCATTCCGGAGGGCCCCCGGGATTTACCGGACTTATTCCTTATGTCAGCGGAGTGAATTTCAGCTTTATCACTTCCGCCGGGGCGTCTCTTACCATAACCGATTCGTCAGGTACATCCTCCCCGTTGTACTTGTACCGATCTCAGGATCGTTTTACCCCCCGGCCTTCGCGGCTTTTTGTCAACACCACCGGGGCGGGGAATTTGAGCGATCCCTCAATTATAAGCGGGAATGTCAACGCCGATGTGGAACGGAAAACCACCATGTCCTCCTCGAATCGTTATGCCTTTGTTTCATTGTACATCGTGGCCGTCGGGATGGATAATAACTACGGCACCATCTATTCAAGGCCGAAACATATAGGTATTTTCCGCCTGCCTCAATAATAAATAATAATAGGACAAAAAATCATATGGTATGCGAAAGGGCAAAAGAGAGGAAAATCTTAATGGCATTGACTACTATTCATAATGTATGTTCTGTCTACTAATGCGGATTATATTTGACGGACCCTGAATAACCGGTTAATCTGCGCTTTATTTATACAGTCTGCGGTATGCGGCAAAATAATCCCCATACCCGCCGTCGCCGTCTTTTGCCAGAACAGTCGTCCGCGTCAAGGCGGCAGCCCCGCCGGCTTTTATGCCGGCTTTAAGGGATTTTTCACCCCCGGCCTCGACCGTCAGATCGCCGTACCGGAACCCCCATAACAGCGACGCCAGCGAATGTTTTTTTGTTCCCACGGGGATGACGAACAATTCCGCTTTGAGGATGATAAATCCTTCGGGAAGCGTTTCGTTGAGGCGCCGGATAAATTCACCGGTCCCTATCCCTTCCTGCAGATCCACCGAAGCCGCTTCGCCGCCGCAGTTGATTCCGATAGATACGGGGGACGCAAATTCCATGCGGACCAGCGGGTTGTACCCCTCCGTATATTGTACGGCAATTCCCGATCTGACAAAGGCCATGGCAAAAAGTTCAATAAGCCCCAGGTGGGAAATGTAGATCCCCTTACCCTGCTTTGAAAAAGAAAAAAGCATACGGAGGGTTGGCTGATTTTTTTGTGTCTTCGCCGGTACAGCATCTTCACCAGGGTTCTGCTCAATGTGTATACTATTTTTTACCTGTATATTATTTTTGTCATGTATACTATTTTCAACACGTATAGTATTCTGCATCTGTATACTATTTTGGATATGTATACTATTTTGGACAACATCGGCGTTATGCGGACAAATTCCGCAGGGGTCTGTACAATTATTTATACATGGCGGGGTAAACTGGGCCGCCTGCGATTTTTTCCATTCTTTTTTTAAGTAGGCTTCAGCGGTTCCCGAATCAATGACTCTCCAGGGCAGCGGCATTTCAAGGTCTTTTTCGCCGAGAATTTCGGCACACAAAGCCGCTTCGTCGGCAAAGAGATCCCGCCAAATATCCTTTTGTATAAATTCCGACCATGCGTCGAGGCGGCAGCCCCTTAAAAAGGCTTTTTCCACCAGTTCCCCCGCCCTTTTGTCGCCCCTGGCGATGAAGCCCTCAATACGGGCGGTAAAGGGATCGTGAATACTTAGCTTGTGACCCAGGGGACGCAGTATGTCCCTGATATAGTTTAGTTTTTTCCAGGCTTCCTCCTCGTTTATCTGGGCGGCCCATTGGTAGGGCGTATGGGCCTTGGGAACAAAGGTCCCCAGGTTGATGTGAAAGTGGGAACGGGTACGCCTGCCGGCCTCGGTAATGAAGTCGGCCATATCCGCCTCTTCTTCCCCGTTTGGCAAAAAATCCAGGGGAAGGCCGATCATAAAATAAAATTTTGCCCCCCGCCAGCCCTGTTTTTTTGCCTCCTCCAGGATGGATACCGTGTCTTCCAATGAAACCCGTTTATTGATGCTCAGCTGCCTGAGTTCCTGGGGGGTTTCCACCGCAAAGGTTAGACCGCTCTTACGGACCTTGGAAATTTTGTTAAGCAGCGAAAGGGAAAAACCGGAAACCCGTAATGACGGCAGTTGGAAAGAAATATGCCGGGAATTATAACGGTCATTGAGGATCCCGATAAGCTCATCTAAAAAACAATAATCCCCGCTGGAAAGGGATGAAAGGCTTATTTCCCGGTAGCCTCCCAGGCTGACGAATTCTTCCACTTCCTTAAGTATCAGATCGGCCCTTTTTTGACGCATGGGCCTGTACCAGATGCCGGCGTGGCAAAAACGGCATCCGTTGGGGCAGCCCCGCATAATTTCAAGCGCCCCGTGGTGCTGTACGGTTTTTATACTGGGAACGGGGAAAACCGCCGCTCCGGGGAAAGAACCGGGGTCCCGGCCAAAGTCATTTGCAACGGCCCGGAGGACGCGGGTTTTACCGGGAACCCAGATATGGGAATGGGATACCGCCTCTTCAAGAAGTTCCCCGCGGCTTCCCCCTTTTTTCTTTAACTCCAAAAGCTTTCCGCTTAAGTCGAAAAAACCCGCCTCCGCCTCGCCGATCCAGAAGGCGTCGACAAAGGGACTGTAAGGCAGGGGATTTGATACGCAGGGCCCCCCCATGATTACAATGGGATCCTCCCCTCCCCTTTGTTCCGTCCTTAGGGGTATAAAGGATGATTTAAGGATTGTCAGGACCCCGGTTATTCCCAGCTCATAACCCAGGGTAAAACAAAGTACGTCGGTACTGTTTAACGCAATGCCCGTATCAAGGCCGTAGAGGGGGAGCCCTTCTTTTTCAAGCAGGGCCTCAAAATCGGGGGCTGGGGCAAAGGCGCGGTCGCAGGAAATACCCTCAATGCCGTTAAGGGCGTTGTAGAGAATACGAAAGGCCTGGTTTGACATGCCGATTTCATACAGATCCGGAAAGGCGACGGCCATGCGGAGCACTGCGTCTTTCTTCGCGATAGAACCGTATTCGCCCCCCGTATACCGGGCGGGCTTTTCAAGCTCCAGCAGCTTGGAAGCAAGGCTGTTTATGGGATCAATAAACTTGAGCATCCGCACCTGGCTTTTTTAACGGTTGAATCTTCGTACATGGATGCTCATGGCAAGTCCTATGCCCGCCATGGCGGTAATGAGGGCCGAACCGCCATAGGACATAAAGTAGAGCGGAATGCCCGTGATGGGCATGATACCCATGGTCATTCCCACGTTAACCATAAAATGAAAGGAATACACAGCCGCAAGACCCGCGGTAATATAGACCCCGAAGGTATCCGATGTGGTCTTCATAATTCTGATAAGCCTGAGGCATATAAGGAGGAAGAGAGCGAAAACCAAAAGGCCCCCCAAAAGGCCCCATTCTTCGGTAAAGATCGAAAAAATAAAGTCCGTACTTTGCTGAGGAAGGAAACGGTAATGGCTTTGGGTTCCCTTGAGAAAACCCTTGCCCATAAGCCCCCCGGAGCCTATGGCGGTCATGGACTGTATGATATGCCACCCCGATCCCCGGGGGTCCACATTGGGATCCAGGAATACGATGAGCCGCATGATCTGGTAGTCTTTAAGCATTTTATGGGAGGCAAAGGACAGTAGAAGCGAAAGAATCCCCATGATCCCCCCGTAGCAGATGAAAAAAAAGTACCGTTTTTTGTATTTGAAAAAACCGAACAGGGAAATAAGGGTAACCGCCAAAAGGGCAAGGCAGCTTATCAGGATAAAACGCGGATTGGTCAGCGTCATCACCGCGGGAAAAGCCCCCTTTAGAATCATCTCCTGCCAGAGGGGCAGTACCAGCATGATCCCCGTCAGGGCTATGCATCCTCCCATAAAGGCCAGATAGCGCATGGCGATACCACCGACAAAGGAACAGACAAGCAGTATGGGGATAAAAACCAAGGATGTGCCGAAGTCGGGCTGGAGCAGGATTATTCCCATGGGCAGAAAAACAATAACGCAGGAAAGGGCAAAACGGACTGCGGTTTTTTCACTGCGTTTGGTAGAATCAAGATAACGGGCTAAAAAAAGTATGGTGGTGATCTTGGCAAATTCCGAGGGTTGTATGCCGAAGCTTCCGATGCCTATCCAGGCGCGGGCGCCGCTTACAAGACGTCCGAAAAAAAGGGTGTAAACAAGCAGAACCAGGGCGCCCAGATAGAGGTACAGGGAGAGATCGTAGATGCGCCTGTAGTTGATCATCGTCAGGACCAGCGCCAGAATCAACCCCGCCGAAGCCCAGATAATCTGCCTGGTATATTCGCCCGACACAACGGCCCCCGAGGATGTGATGCCTGATGAATAGATGAAGAGTATACCGAAGACCGTTAAAACCACGGCGGAAAGAAAGAGAGGAAAATCAACCTCAAGATAATCCCGTAATCTCATTCCCGGCGGCCCAGCGCAGGGGCGAAATTCTGCAGCCCCAGAGAAACCAGCGCTTCCTCGTAAGTTTGATTGGCAAATATTCCCTGGAAGATAATCGCCGCCGCATAGGGGGACCACCAATCCCAGGGATTTGACGCCTCCACCAGGACGGTAACGATAACCTGTTCATCATGATTATCGGTATTGTAGGGCCCGTAGGCGGTAAACCAGCAGTGCCAGCGGTCGGGAAGCCCGATTTCCGCGGTCCCTGTTTTTCCCGCCAGTTCCACCGCCCGTATATTGTCGGGATAGCGGGCGGAACCCTGGGTAACGACGGTACGCATATTTGCCCGTACCGTTTCAAATACCCTGGCGCTTACCTTTTCCTGCATATTGTGAATCACCTCGGGCTGGACGGTTTTTTCAATTGCCCCCGAAACGGGGTCCCGTATTTCCTTTAGTACATGGGGCTTATAGCCTATACCGTCGTTGATCACCGTGGCCACCAGGTTAGTTATCTGCAGGGGGGTTGTCAGGGTAAAACCCTGCCCGATGGACATATTCATGGTATCCCCGCCGAGCCATCGTTCATGGAAACGCCGTTCCTTCCATTGAGGGTTGGGGATAAATCCCTCGATTTCACCGGGAAGATCAATGCCGGTAAGCGCCCCGTAGCCAAAGTCCTTTGCGTAACTTACAATACGGTCCACTCCCATATTGTCCCTGCCGGCGACCCAGAAATAGATGTCGCAGGAAACCGCCAGGGCCTGCTGCAGATTTACCCAGCCATGCCCCCCACGGGCCCAGCAGCGCCAGAGCCGCTGTCCGTAATCCATGCCGCCGCTGCAGAGTATACGCAGTTCGGGGTTAATCAGATTTTCCGTAAGCAGCCCCGTGGTCATGAGTATTTTAAAGGTTGACGCCGGGGGATAAGCGGATTGAATAGCCCGGTTGAGGAAGGGTTTATTGGGATCGTTGATAAGCGCGGCATACTCGGCGCCCATATCACTGCGGTTAAAAAGATTCGGATCGTACCAGGGATAGGACACCATGGCCAGAATTTCCCCGTTGGGTTTCATCGCCACCACGGCGCCCATGCGGCTGCCCAGGGCTTTTTCGGAAAGCAGCTGTATTGATTTGTCTATAGTAAGAACAAGATTCTTCCCCATCACCGGCGCTTCCCGGATATTGTTTTCCCCCCTGCTTATACGCCGTCCCCGGACATCCACCGTCCTGGTTTCCATACCCTCCCGGCCCCGCAGTATTTCATCGTATTCCCGCTCTATTCCCATCTTGCCGATCACGTCACCCTGCTGGTATCCCTGGTTGTAGAGCTGCATCAGTTCGTCCCTGGTAATGTTTCCCACATAACCGAGTATGTGGGAAAGGCTTCTCACATCGCCGTAATTCCGTATCGGTTTTGACTGCCAGCTTAGGCCGGGAAGGGTATCGGCGTTTTCCGCCAGAACGGCAATGGTATCAAAGGGAACATTGGAAGCGATTTCCAGGGGCTGGTAGAGGTAATAATACTGGGGGGGGATCTTCTCCTCGATTCTCCGGCCGGGAATTTTAAGCAGTTCCGCCGCCCTGAGGATAAGATCGGGGATTTCCCCGTCGGGGACTTCCGCGGGAGTAATGTATACCGCAAAGGAATCATAGTTCATCGCCAGGGGGTCGGAAAAATTCCGGTCGTAAATTTCCCCCCGCCTGGCGGGCAGCACGGTAACCCTCCGCGCTATATTGTAGGATCTCCTCAGGTAGCGTTCCCCCGAAATAATCTGCATATCAAAAAGCCGTATGGCGTAAACGACAAAAACCGCTATGAGCAGTATCTGTACGACCCTGATTCTGCCCAGGGGCCGTTCATTACCCGCAGCGGAAAGGCCGAATTGTCCGAACATGGAAGACATTTATTTTTCCCTCCCGGAGGCAAGCAGAGGGTTAAAGAGCCTGAGCAGTCCGAAAAGCAGGGGGGCGGTAAAAGTATTGAGGAGCAGTTCAACCCAAAAAAGGGAACCCGTAAGCGAATAGGCCGGAGTGGCTCCGTCAAAGAATAAATTCAGCGCCAAAAGCATGAACGCCTTGAGTATAGTCGCCGCCGCGCAGAGTATCATCGGGAGTATAACCGCGTCCAGGAAGAAGTTTCCCGTTAAAAGGCCTCCCAGGGCGCCTATGATGGTCCTGATAAAGGTATTAAGCCCCAGGGGGGCGGCGGAAAGAAAGTCCATAAAGAGGCCGGAAAAAAAACCCGTGATCTGGCCCGTCATGGTTCCGTTGACGTAGGAACTGTAAACGAGGATCCCCAGGGTAAAATCAGGCATGGCTTGATAAATGGTAAGACGGGAAAGGAGGGTCGACTGAATCAGCCCCGCTATAAGTACAAAGATCGTAGCCCATATAACATTTTTAGCCATATCACGATCCCTGTTCTTCTTCGGGCGGATTTTCCGGCTGGGACGTTTCGCCGGAAGCGGCGGAAAAGGAATCTATGACAAATACATATTCAAGCCGGGAAAAATCAGCGGAACTTTCCACCTCAATTTCTATGGAAGTGTTGTTATCCTGATAGAGTATCCTCCCCACCCTGCCCAGGTTTATTCCGGCGGGATATACTCCCCCTAAACCGCTGGTAACTACCGGCTCCCCTATACTTATCTCGCCCCGGCTGCGCCTGCGGGTAAAACGCATCAACAGGGGTAATTCGGGACTCCCCTGCCCCTCCACAATACCCTCAAGCCGGGACTCCGACAAGCGTGAGGAAACAAAGGAACCAGGATCATAGAGGGGCATCACGAGGCTTTCAAGCTGGGCGGTCTGCACCACCTTGCCTACCAGGGTTTCCCCGCCGTTTTGATAGGCCACCACGGGCATATTGGAGGCGATTCCGTGCTTTTTTCCCTTATTGATCACAAAGGAGGAAAATAAATTATCCGGATCATGGCCGATTATCTCCGCCGCCGTATGACGGTATACCAGGCCCTGGGAAAATCCCAGCTGTTCCTTAAGCCGGCTGTTTTCCCGGCGTATGTCCGCCGCGTTCCGTTCAAGCTGTTCGTACCGGGCCATGCGTTCGGTCAGTTCGGCGTATTCTTCCTTCAGCGTGGCCAATTCCCGGATGGAAAGTACCGTTCTGGAAACAAAGGAACTTACCCCGTATATGCTTCCCCTGAGGCCCGAATACATGGAAAGCCCCATATCCCTGAATTCCATGAAACTCCTGGTTGAAAAGAGCAGTACGGAAAAGGAGATAAGCGTTAAGACCGCGAAGACGTATGCATCCAGATTGATGCGCCGCCGCTGCCTAGGAATATCCCCAACCATCGGTATTACCCGTTAAGACTGTCGTAGATACTGCGGGTATTGTCAAAGCCCTTGGCAAATTCAAAGTATTTACCCGCTCCCAGGGCAACGCAGTCCAGGGGATGCTCGGCGAGGATAACCGGCACCCCGGTTTCCTTGGAGATAAGTTTGGGCAGTCCCTTAAGAAGGGAGCCTCCTCCGGTCATTACAATGCCCCGTTCCACAATATCCGCTGCAAGTTCAGGGGGCGTCTGCCCCAGGGTTGTCTTGATCTCATCGATTATCTGGGTAATGGGATCCTTAAGGGCCTCCCGTACCTCAACCGAGTCGATTTCTAGCCGCCGCGGAAGGCCGGTGATGGCGTCGGTACCCTTGATCTCCACTTTTTCGATGGTCTTCTCAGGCGACGCGTTGCCAATTTCAATTTTGAGCCGTTCCGCTGTCTGTTCCCCGATGATAAGGTTATGAACGCTGCGGACATGTTTAATGATGGCCGCGTCAAATTCATCACCCCCCAGGCGTATGGCGTTGGTAACCACCATGCCCCCCAGGGAAATGACCGAAATTTCCGTGGTTCCCCCGCCTATGTCGCAGACCATGTGGCCCGCGGGCTCGAATATGGGGATTTCGGCGCCAATGGCGGCGGCAAGGCTTTCCTCAATGACCGTTACTTCCCTGGCCCCCGCCTTATAGGCGCTTTCTTCCACGGCCCTTTTTTCAACCTCGGTTATACAGGAAGGTATTCCTATGACCATGCGGGGTTTGATAAAACGGTAGCGGGGAAGGACCTTGGTAATAAAGTAACGGATCATCTTTTCGGTGGATTCCAGGTCCGCGATAACCCCGTCCCGCATGGGCCTTATGGCGATGATGTTGCCCGGCGTTTTCCAGAGCATACGCTTGGCATCGGCCCCTACGGCCATGACTTTTTTAGTCCCCCGCTCCACCGCTACAACGGAAGGTTCGTTGATTACGATACCCTTTCCGCGTATATATATAAGGGTATTACAGGTCCCCAAATCGATTCCTATATCGGAATATTTTGCGCCGAACATAATGCCTCCAAATAAGCTTACATATTGAGCCGGGCTAAAGCCGGACCATAACTTGGATCCGCCCTGTAGGCCCGCCTGTAGGCTGCCCGGGCTCGTATTGTTTCTCCCTGGACAGCGTAAATCTCCCCAAGCTCATAACAGGCTTCAGCGCTTTCTATGCCGCCCTCCAAAATGAGGGTATAGGCGGCTATAGCGCCGGGAATGTCCCCGGTCTGGTACAACGCTTTACCCAGTTTTAGGCGGGATTGAAAAATAATATCCGCATCCTTGGACTGTTCTATACAGCGCATAAGATAGGCCCGGGCGCTTTCCCAATCTTCCATTCCCATATAGGAATCGGCAATGGCGATAAGCAGGCGGTCGGAGGCGCCTGAATCCAGCGGTTTAAGGGCTTTGCTGAATTCTTCCACGCTTTTCCGGTAATTATGAACCGCCGCATAGGCAAGGCCTAAGTATTCGCTTAAATCCTCCGCCGTGTATGAAGCTTCACGGGCCTCCGTCAGGTAGCGTATGGAAAGGTCCGCATAATCGGACCCCTTTACATAATAGGCCTTTCCCAGAACATAGCGTATTCTTCCGTTCCTGTCCGGGTTTTTTAACAGGGCCCGTCTAAGACTTAAGATACACTCGTCAACATAAACAAGGGCGCCGGCATTGTTGATCTGTGCCAGGGCAAGCTGGTAGGAAACAAACCCGCGCATGGTCAATACAAAGGAATCAAGGGGACTCCGTTTTAGAATATCCCCGCTTTTTTCATAGGCTTCGCTGTAGGAACCGGCATCCCAGTACCGGAGAAGGTCTTTTTTCTCCCCCGCTTCCTTGTTTTTCCAGACTATAAGGAAAACGACCGCCGCGGAAATAAGGGCAAGGCCTAAAAAAAACAATATATATTGAAACAGCTGTTTTTTTAAGGCTTCTATGCCTATATCCGACCGGGAATTCCCGTCGGGCTTCTGTACCCAGAGTTTATACATGCTTAATTTGATTTAATACTTTTTAGGACAAAAAGTCAATTGAACAAAAAAAGCGATGAACCATAAGCCGGATTCTGTCTCCACCGCGGCCCGCCGGTCTCCGCCTTGAGTTTCCTCAAGGAAACTCAAGGGCAAAGGCCTTTGAACCGCGATTTTAGCGGCCATCTGTCTGGTCCCGGCTTTTCAGCCGGGATCCGTGCAGTCTACCCGTGTTTAACGGACGGGCCGCCCGCCCGGAGTTGCCTCCGGCCCCGGAACTATCGCCCCGGCACACTGCTTGACTTTGCTCCTGATGAGGCTTGCCGTTTTTCAGCCGCGTAGAAAAGGACCTTTGCCTCAGGCAAAAATCATCTTTTCCGGCGCCGGCGAAATCTTTCCGGCGGCGTTGCCGCCGCCGAGGTGGGCTCTTACCCTGGCAAAAAACCTGAAAGTTTTTCGCCTTTTTAAGGGGAAAACTTCAGTTTTCTCCACACCATTTCACCCTTACCCGAAGGGAACCCCCCGGGCGGTATACTTTCTGCTGCGCTTTCTGTCCCGTAGAGTTTAAGGCCCTGCGGTCCCGGGAATTACCCGGCATCATGCCCTTCGGAGTCCGGACTTTCCTCAGGAAAGGACGCTCTGCCGTTAAGCAAACCCTTCTTTCCCGCGGCCGCCTGATTCATCGCCATAAAACACACCCATAAGCCGGTTCTAAAGTTAGATACTACTCTTCGTAATCAATACCGGCCTTTTCCTCCTCTTCCTCATCTTCATCATATTCCTCATCTTCCATATCGTCCAGATCAGAAAGGCTGCCGGCGTCATGGGTATCAAAGAACTCCTCTTCCCCGGTTTCGGATTCTTCGTAGAACAGTATCCGTGAACAGCAGGGGCAAAAGACAATGTCCTCGCCCTGGCGTACCAGATTGGCGAATTGTACGGGTAATACCATGTGGCAACCGGTACAAACACCTCCCTTGATGGCCACAATACCCCGCCCCATTTTATTACGGATGATACGCTCGAATTTAAAGAGTATCTCCGGATCAAGACCGGGAATCAGGGCCTTTTCGTCCTCCTCAAGCTTGGCAAGCTGGGCTTTTTTCTCGGAAATTTCAGCTTCAATGCCGGCCCGTCTTTCCTCCAGTTCCTTTTCCTGCTGTTCAATAAGATCGGTGGTCTGCTTTATCTGCACATCCAGTTCGGCAAGTATACGTTCCTCCCGCTGAAGCTCCTTACGGTACTGCTGCTCCTTCTCGGCGGCGTCCCGTATTTCTTTATCCAGGGCTTCGTATTCCCGCTGGGTGCTTATCACATCCATGTTTTTCTCGGATTTTTCCCGCATGGATTCCGCCTCATCCAGCAGGGCCTTATAGTCCCCCTGGGAGGTCCGGGATTTTTCAAATTCCAGGTTTTTTTCGATAAAGGTCTTTTTCAAACGGGAGAGAAGTTCCTCCTGGGTAACCAGAACCTTGGGGATATCCGCCACTTCCTGTTCAAGCCTTATTTTTTCGGAGAGGACTTCCTGCAGGGTCCTCAGTTTTTCAAATACCTCTTCCATTACCATGGCGTACCTCGTTATTAGATTGGACTTTAGTGATCCAGAAAATCCTTGAGCTTAAGGCTCCGTTTGGGGTGTCGCAGCCGCCGCAGGGCCTTGGCCTCTATCTGCCTGATCCGCTCCCTGGTTACGTTAAAATACAGGCCCACCTCTTCCAGGGTAAGGGAATAACCATCGTCCAGCCCAAAGCGCATCTTAAGAACCTCCTGTTCCCTGTCGGGAAGGGTGGACAGTACCCCGGCAAGCTGTTCCTGGAGTACGGTAAAGGCGGTCTGATTCGCGGGATTTTCCACATCCTTGTCTTCGATAAAATCACCCAGCAGGGAATCCTCTTCTTCTCCGATGGGGGTTTCCAGGCTGATGGGCTCCCTGGCGACGTTTTTTACCGATTTAACCCGCAGGACGGTCCATCCCAGGCGCTCGGCGACCTCTTCGTCCGTGGGCTCCCTGCCCAGGACCTGCATAAGCTGGCGGCTTTCACGGACCACCTTGTTGATCTGTTCGATCATGTGCACCGGAACCCTGATGGTTCTGGCCTGATCGGAAATGGACCTGGTAATGGCCTGGCGTATCCACCATGTGGCATAGGTGGAGAATTTATACCCCTTGCGGTATTCAAACTTTTCAACCGCCTTTATCAGGCCTATATTTCCCTCCTGGACCAGATCGAAGAAGTGAAGTCCCCGGTTGGTATACTTTTTCGCAATGGAGACAACCAGGCGCAGATTTGCCTTAATAAGCCTGTCCTTGGCGTTTTTCATCATGATACGGCCCCGGTTGATCTCCTTGGCCATAAGGTTGATGTTGTCGATGGGTTCCTCAAATTCGGCTTCCATTTGACGGAGTTTCTTTTGCGTAACCTGAATATGGCGGATCAGTTCCTTGATCTCGTCGGAAGAAAGGCCCAATTCTTCCTCAAGGAATTCCCGTTCTTCCTTAACGGTAAGGCCCCGGCCCAGGACCCGCAGTTCCCGCAGGGAGCCGACCCGCAGGCGTTTTTCGATGCGTTCCTGTTCTTTCTTGTACCGCTTTATCTTTTTGGAGGCCAGGACAAATTTCTCGGAAAAGGCGGTTATCTCCTCCGGGTGTATCTCGGCGTCCTGAATGAGCTCCAGAAGGCGTCTGCGCAGGCCCAGAAATTCCTTATCCTCATAAATATCCGTACCCCGGACGATAAGTTTGCGCTTCAGCTCGATATAGGTTTTCAGCTCCGCCCCGGCCTGCCGCAGGGGTTCTTTGTAAAACTGATTGAGCCTGCGCCGCTCGGTCATATACTCGGTGATTTCTTTCTTTGAAAGGGAAAGCTCCCTGGGGTCCTTTTTAGAAAAGGCCCGCTGGGCGATATGGTAAAATTCGGGGATTATCATGCCCGAACGCTTTATCACCCGCTTGATGATGTTCTCCCCCTCTTCCATCTGCTTGGAAAGCTCCACTTCCTGCTCGGCGGTAAGGAGGTTCTCTTTTCCGATTTCACGCAGGTAGAGCCTTATGGGATCATCAACGGAGGATTCCTTTTCATTGTAAACCAGCCGTTTCTTTTCCGCTTCTTCACTTTTACGGGGGGCCGTTTCGGCTTCGTCCCCCGTAGTTTCCTCTTCAATGAGCTGTACATTGTTCGCTTCCAAAAGAACCAGGACCTGCTCAATTTTGTCGGTATTGGCTATATCTTCGGGCAGAAAATCGGAAAGCTCATCATAGGAAAGGGTCTTCTTTTCCTTGGCGTATTCAATGAGTTTTACCACCGCCGCGTCCTGCGCCACACCGGCGGAAGCTTCGCCTCCGCTTTGCTTAGGCCCGGCGGAATGTACCGGCTTCGGCGAAACCACAGGGTGGGATACTCCGCCAAAAGCGTTCTTCCTTGTAGGACTGCTGATCATTCGTTTGTTTCCTTAAGTCTCATCAATTCAGCATCTATATGGATTTTTTCGGCAAGTAAATCCTCCTGCCTCATCCCCGTAGAATCCGGGGTATGCAAAAAACGAATAATTTCTTTACGCCGCCGTTCAAGAACCCTTGCCTTTACCCGCGCTATACCGTCCTCCAGTATCTTTCCGGACTTGGAAAAAGCCCCCGAAGCGTTCTGGCGGATAATAAAATCCCGTAATTCCCCTTCTTCTATTCCGTTAAGGAACGCCGGATCTCCGCTTAAGCCCTCCATGTCATTTCTGAACCGTTCTTCCAGAATGATATAAAGCTCCTTGGCATGAGGA
Source organism: Treponema sp. (assembly GCA_031273835.1). Taxonomy (GTDB): domain Bacteria; phylum Spirochaetota; class Spirochaetia; order Treponematales; family Breznakiellaceae; genus JAISRD01. Next base: position 24,036 of record JAISRD010000052.1, read on the forward strand.
TCGTCCAGATCCTCCACCGAAAGCTTTGTCCGAAGCTCCTTAAAAAGCTCAGGATGGGTAAAAACAGCGGCAAGCAGCAGCAATTCACTGTTTGTCCTGAGTGTCTTCTCCGGTTTTTCCTGAACGGCCGCTTTGAATCCACCCCGTTCTTCCCTGCGGTAGTCGTCAAGTACCGCCTGATGATCAACACCGAATTCATCCGCCATGATCCGTATACAATCGTCCCTGGCAACCTCGGAATCCAAAACAGAAATATAGGGAAACAGAAAAGCCACCGCCTTCGACTTATCCGTAAAAGCCCTGCTTCGAGAAACTAAATAAGTAAAATCGTTTATACAACATTCCGCCGCTTTTTGCAATGCTTCGGGGCCGTTTTTTTGCAAAATATCTGCCGGATCTTTGTTTTTTTCTCCGGAAAGGGGTACGACGGCGCAGTCAAGACCGTTTTTCCGGCAGCACAGTACGGCTTTTACCGCCGCGGTCTGCCCTGCCGTATCGGAATCCAGCATTAAGCAGACCCTATCGGCCCATCTTTTTAAGAGTTTTGCCTGATCGTCGGTAAAAGCGGTCCCCAGGGGGGCCACGGCGTTGGTAATTCCCGCCTGATGAAGGGCGAGTACGTCCATGTATCCTTCCGCCAGATAAACCGTTTTGGTTCTCCGTATTTCAGGAATTGCCAGATCCAGGGCAAACAAATTCATCCCCTTTTTGAACAGCTCCGATTCAGAGGAATTGATGTATTTGGGGCCCTCCCCTTCCAGAATTCTGCCCCCGAACGCGACGGTCCTGCCGCCCTTGTCCGCTATGGGAAACATGACGCGGCCGGAAAAAAAGGCGGCCCGGGGATATTTGGGGGAAAATAAGCCCGAAGAAGCAAGAAAATCTTCGGAAAATCCCCCTTTTTTTGTCAAAAAACGGAAAAGCCAGGATCGGTCGGACGGCGCGTACCCAAGCCTGAATCGATCTATTGTCCCGATAGTAAAACCTCTTTCCATAATATACTGTAAAGCCCGCTTTCCGTCAGATTTTTCTGTCAAAAGGTGGTGAAAACTTACCGAAACCCGGCGGTAGAGCTCCGCCAGGGCATCAATTCTGTCTTTTTTTCCCGAATCTTCAAAGGTTTGCCCCCCTTCGTAGCTTAATTCAACCCCGAAACGTTTGGCCAGGGTCTCCACGGCCTCGTTAAACTTGAGTTTGTCCATTTCCATGATAAAATCGATGATGGTTCCCCCCTTATGGCACCCGAAGCAGTAGTAGAGCTTTCTGTCGGGGTCCACGGTAAAGGAGGGGGTTTTTTCATGGTGAAAGGGGCAAAGTCCCCAATAACGGCCGCTTTTTTTTTCAAGCCTGATGTAGCCCTCTACTACCGCGACGGCGTCCATCCTGTCGATTACCGCCTGCTTGGAAGCTTCGGTAAAACGGGCCATCCTTCAGGAACTTCCCTTTACAAAGAGCCGCCCCGCCTTGATATGGTCGTCCAAGGTTCTTGAAAAATAATGCCGGCCCGCCGTTTCATCGATAAGCCTGAAATAAAGATAATTACTCTCCGCAGGGTGGAACGCTGCGGAAAGCGCCGTTTTTCCCGGTAAGGATATGGGCCCCGGCGGAAGTCCGGGTATAATATAGGTATTATAGGGATTGTCGATTTCGATATCCGAATTGTACAGCACCCGGGGATGGGGTTTTCCAAGTATATCGGTGATTATGTATTCCACCGTAGCGCAGGACTGGAGGGCCATATTTATCTGTATGCGGTTGTAAAAAACCCCCGCCATCAGAGCCGCTTCGTCGGGGACCCGGTATTCCCGTTCCACAATTGAGGCGATGATGATGATTTTATTGAGTTCACCGGGACTTAAATCCGCGGAGACCGGCTCTATTTCGTGGATCCTGTCGAAAAAGGTATCCGCCATGGTCCTGACCACTTTGGCGGCGGGATAGGAGGCGGGGAAAAAATAGGTTTCCGGGTAGAGATAACCCTCCAGGGTATCCCCCGGTATATTGTACTCCTTTAGAATTTCCCCGTCGGATGCGGCGGCGATAAAGGATTCGGGCAGGCAGATTCCCGCTTCCCCCAGTATATGGGCCGCTTTTTTCAGGGTTACCCCTTCGGGGATGGTCGCCCTCAGCATGACCTGCTGCCCTTTTATGAGGGCGGCGTGTATTTCCGTCTGGGAAGCGGGGTATTTCAGGCGGTAGGAGCCGGCCTTTATATATTCGCTGTTAACGCGGGAAAGCAAGTTCCAGAAGTACCTGGTTTTGATAAGTCCCGCCCGTTCAAGCCGCCTTCCTACCGAATAGGCGCTTTCCCCTTCGGTAATCTCAAAAAGAACCGTTCCCTTCTCTTCGGAATCAAGGCTGATCCCCGAACCGGGTGCGGGATGGGGGTCTTTTTTAGGCGGGGCGTTACCGTAGACCAGGATACCCGCGGCAAGGGCCGCGAGGATCAGGACGGCGGCGATAATGCCGCTGAGCAGGACAAAGAACAGGCGCAGGCCGTAGGGTAAAGTCCCGGAATGGATTTCTTTCATGTAAAAACGCCGCTTCCCTCTCCAGGGATTTCGAGTTCCTGTATGGACAGATGTTCGTAGAGAACCCTTTCAATTTTAAGCAGTATATCCCGCTCCGGGGCATTGAGGGCGGCTTCGTTCTGTTTGAGCCTTAAATAGACCGGACGCAGTTCTTTGACGCTTAGAAAGATCCCCGGCGTCCCGCTTAGATCCATTACAGCTGTATCTCCATGCCTTCCATGGCAAGGGAGATCTCAATCCCCTTGATGCCCATGCGATCCATATACCACCCGGCGGACTGCAGTATGCCGAAGAGTTTCCGGTCGTCGTAGGCAGGATCGTGGTGAAAGAGTATCAGATGTTTTATGCCCCAATTGGCGGCAAAATCCACCGCCAGGCTGAAGGCGTTGTGCCCCCAGTTGTACTTTTCGATTGCCTCTCCCAGGGTATACTGTGCATCTATGACAATAATATCGGCGTTTTCAAAAAAAGCGGCGTTTTCACCGTTTTTGTGAAAATCTTCGGCGGACAAGCCCGTATCGGTGGCATAAATAAAATTCCGGTTTCCCTGACGCAGCTTGTAGGAATAGGAATTTCCGGGGTGGTTCATCTTTTTGAAGCTTATTTCGACTTCCTCAAGCATAACGGGCTCCGACAGATGGTGGAATTTTTTTTGTGAACCCATAACTTCCATCTGGACCGGAAAATAGGGCTCCGTCATCTGACCCCGCAGGGCCGATTCCAAAACCTCCATGGGAGAATAAAAATCCACCGTCACCGAAGGATCGTAGGCCGGGCTGAAAAAAGGCAGACCCTGTAAATGATCCCAATGAAAATGGGAGAAAAAGAGATGATAACGCTCCGGTTTAGGCTTTTCACGAATCGCCCAATTGCCGAATTCACGCAGTCCCGATCCCGCGTCAAAAACGATCATATCCCGCATGGACTCTATGGAGACGGAGATACAGGGGGAGTTTCCCCCCACCGTGCCGAAAAGCCAGAACGGCAGATCCGCCATAAAACGCTCCCTGTTTTCCGGACTTGCTATATCCTCCGGAGTAAGCCGTTCCAGTATGGCGGAGATCTTACTCCTTATTTGGGACGGAAGCTGCGGCGAAGGAAGAGAACCGCGGACTCCCCAAAAACAGATACGCACCTATGCCCCTCCCCTGGTCAGCGCCGGTTCCGCCCGGCGCCGTTCCAAACAAGACTCGATATATGCTCCGGTATGCAGCTCCCCCTGATTTTTACCGGGACAGTCAAATTCTTCCCAGGCCTGTGGTGAAAACACAAGGGAATCCCAAAAAGGGTAAGTCCGGCATTGGAGAGGCCTTTTTTCATAGACAGCGCAGACTCCGTTCCAGAAAACACAATCAAAGTTGGCTTTTTCTCTTAAAGAAAGCTGCTCTCCCAGTCCCGGAACAGGAATCCAGCGGCAAAATGTTTTCACAAACGTAGTATACTCCATTTCGAGACACTCCGCTAGGAGCTTACAATCGGACTCCGAAAGAAAAACATAACCCGGTTCATAACGGCAGCAAGCGGAACAGCGTTTACAGGAAAAACGAAGTCCATCGGCATAAAAGGGCTTTTTTCTCATTATGATCCCCCTATTTAATACACAATTTTGCCGTTTTTTCAAGAACCCAGGAAGCTCTTGACGAAAAAAGCCCAAATTATATATAGTATTTAAACGGCGCCATCTTAGCTCAGTGGATACCCCTTCTATGATGTACTAAAATATAGTAGATACTTATCAAGAAAATAGGGTCTTTTTGACCCTGGTGATACTTTGGTGATACGTTTTCGAGGAGGCTGCTCTTATGCGTCGTCCGACCCTCTACCAGCACCGGGAAACCTG